>CAYNPF010000307.1:0-3302 GCA_964398895.1 uncultured bacterium | reverse complement strand
GCGTGGGGCCGGCCGAGCCCGAGGCGGCGCCGGAAGAGAAGGCGACCGCGCAGACCGAGACAGCGGAGCCGCCCGTCGAATGGGTCCCGTTGCCGGCGGCCGAGCCCGTCGAGGCGGCGGAGTGGGTCGCCGGTGGCGAGGCCCCGGGCGAGGACGCGTCGGAGGAATCGGAGGCGATCGAGCCCGCGCCGGCGCAGCGCCGCCGGCTGCATGCGCGGCGGCTGGAGTGGCCGGCCGAGGAGGATCGCCGCTGGTTGCCCCGCATGCCGGGAAGACGTTCCTGGGTCGTGGGCCTCGTCGTCGTCGGCCTGTTCGCCGTCGGCTGGGCTCTCGGTCGCGTGGACCTCGGATCGGGCATGCGCGCGATGGCCTCCGGGCTGGACGCGATCGGGATCGGGCCGTCGCGCTACCAGGTGGACGTGACCAGCCGTCCGGCCGGGGCGTGGATCGCGGTGGACGGCGTGGACCAGGCGCGTCGCACGCCGACCACGCTGTCGCTCAAGCCGGGCCGTCACCGGATCGGCCTGTCGCTGTCGGACGAGGGCGGTTCGAGCCACGAGGTGAGCGGCAAACGGGGCGAGCGGGTGGCCCTTGACGTGGCGCTGTGGGGCGGGCTGCGCATTGACGCGCCGGCCGGCAGCAGTCCGCTGACGGTGATGGTGGACGGCATGCCCCATGGCTACGTGCCCCTGCTCCTCGACCGGTTGTCGCCCGGCATCCACCGGCTCCAGTTCTCCGGTCCCGGCGTGACGCCGTGGGAGCAGACGGTCGAGGTGCACGTGAACGGCACCGCCGCGGTCCTGGCGCAGCCGGTGGTCTCGCCGCCCACCGGCGTGCTGGAGGTCGGCGCCCGGTTGTCGAACGAGGGCGGCAGCGAGCCGCTGAACGGCGCGGCGGTGCGCATTGACGGAAGACCCCGCGGCGTCACGCCGCTGCGCCTCGAGCTGCCGCGCGGTCCGCACAGCATCCGCGTGAGCTACGGTGGCGAGGAATCCGCGGTGCAGGTGATTGACCTGCCCGGCGGCAACCAGCGCTACGCGACCCTGGACCTGGGGCTCGACGTGGACCAGCCGCGGCTGGCGGCGAGCCTGGCGGCGCGGGTGTCGCTCGGGACGCCGACCGTGCTCTCCGCCACGCTGCAGCGGGCCCGTCCCGGCGACGTGCACGAGATGTGGCTGCACGTGCGCACGCCCGAGGGGGCGTGGCGCCGCTACCCGCTGTCGCTGCTCCAGGGCGCGCAGGGGTTGGTGGGGGCGGTGCCGTTCCCGACCGACGTCTTCGACGGCGGAGGCCGGACCTCGTGGTACGTGAGCGCGCTGTCGCCGACCGGGGACGAGTACTTCACGGAGATCCAGTCCGCGCAAGCCGCGCGCTGACCCGCGACTGACCACGCCGCGCCGGGGTCGTCCATCCCGTTGACGGGGGACCCCGGCGCGATGCGTTGGCGGGCAACGCCGGCGCCGCGCCCGCGCTGGCACGGCTCTTCCGGCGAAGCGCCGGCATGGGCGGACGTGGTGCCGTGGGCGCGGGGATCGTGGTGTGGGCCGGGGTGCTGGCCGGCATGGGGGCCGGGGTGCCCGCCGGCTGGGCGCTGGTGGCGCTCGCGGCGCTGCTTGCCGCGCTGGCCTGGAGCGCGCCGCCGCGGACCGGGGCCGTGGCCGCACTGCTGGCCCTGGCGCTGGCGGCGGGCGCGCGCGGTGCGGGGCACCACGCCTGGCTGGATCGCCAGCGCGAGGGGCTCGAGCGTTCGGGTGGTCTGGAGCGCCTCGCCGGCCGCGTCACCGAGCCGCCGCCGCGCGAGGCGGGCGAGCCGGTCGCGGTGCTGCTCGTCGAGCGCGCGGATCCCTCGCTGCCGCGGGGCACCCGGCTGCGCCTGCGGCTGCCGCCGGGCTGCCCGGCGGAGTGGGGCGATGGTGTCGAGCTGCTCGGGCGCGTCGAGGTGCCGCGTGGCTTGCGCGATCCCGGCGGCCTCGATGCGCGCGCCGCCGCCGACGCCGCGGCGATCGCCGGCACCGGGCGGGCCCTGACCGCGGCGGTGCGACCGCGCCCGCTGCCGTACGGCTGGCCGCGCGCGAGCGTGGCGCGCTGGCGGCGCGGGATCGAGCGGCGCCTCGACGAGCACCTCTCGGTGGCGGCACGCGAGCTGGTCGTGCCGCTGGTGATCGGCGACCGCTCCGCGCTGCCCACCGGCCTGTACGCCGACCTGCGCGCCTCGGGCCTCATCCACCTGCTCGCGCTCTCCGGCCTGCACGTGGTCTGGCTCGCCTCGATCGCCCGCGGGCTGGTCGCCTCGCTCGGTGGCGGCGTGGGGCCGCGGGCGGTGGCGGCCGCCGCCTGCGCCGCGCTCTACGCCGGGCTGGCCGGGCCGCTGCCCTCGCTGATGCGTGCGGCCGTGCACGAGACGCTGACGGCGACGGCCACGCTGCGCGGTCGCGCGCTCGATCCCCTGCAGGGGCTCGCCCTGAGCGCGCTCCTGCTGCTGGCATGGGCGCCGGGCTGGGCGGGCGACCTGGGATTCCAGCTCTCCTACGCCGCCACCCTGGGGCTGGCGACTCTCGGTCCGTGGTTGAGCGAGCGGGCCGGACGCTGGCGCACGCCGGCGGGCCTGCTGGTCCCGACGCTGAGCGCGCAGGCGACGGCGCTGCCCCTGCTGCTGGCCCGCTTCCACGCCGTCTCGTGGGTGGGAGTGCTGGCCAACCTCGTCGCCGTGCCGGTCTCGGGATTGCTGCTGGCCGCCGCGTGGCTGGGCGTCGTCGCCGAGGTGGCGATGCCGGGCTCGGGCACGGTGTGGTTCTCGGCCGCCGAGGTGCTGGCCGCCATTCTGCGCGGCACCTCGCAGGTCGCCGCCCGCCTGCCCGCGGCGCTGGCCGCCGCCGGGCACGAACGCGGACTCTGGCTGGCGGCGGCGCTCGGGGTGACGCTGCTCGTGCTCGCCCTGCCGGCCCCGCGGGCGCTGGCGGCACGCCTGCGCCGCGAGCCGCCGTGGCGCGAGGCCGCGCGTGTGCTGGGGGCGGTGCTGTTCGGCACGGCCCTGCTGGGCGCGGCGACGGCGCGTCCGCTGCGGCCGCCGCCGGGCCGCGGCTGGCTGGTGGCGCTGGACGTTGGCCAGGGTGACGCGCTGGCGCTGGCCTTCGAGGATTCGTGGTGGCTGGTGGACGCGGGCCCGCGCTCGCCCGGCTACGACGCGGGGGAGACCACGGTGCTGCCCTTCCTGCGCTGGGCCGGGGTGCGGCGTCTCGACTGGCTGTTGCTCACCCACGACGACAGCGACCACACCGGGGGCGCGGGCGCGGTGCGCCGCG
>CAYNPF010000306.1:0-3304 GCA_964398895.1 uncultured bacterium | reverse complement strand
CATCCCGTTCTCGGTCCATAAGTTGGCGAACGGCTTGCCGGTGGCGCCCTCGCTCTGGGCGATCTCGTTCTCGTGGTGCGGGAAGATGAGGTCCTGTCCGCCGCCGTGGATGTCGAAGGTCTCGCCCAGGTACTTCATGCTCATCGCCGAGCACTCGATGTGCCAGCCGGGGCGGCCGGGGCCCACGGGCTGTCCCACGCCGGCTCGCCGGGCTTCGCGCCCTTCCACAGCGCGAAGTCGAGCGGGTCGCGCTTGGCCTCGCCCACGTTCGCCTTGTCGCCCGCCATCTCTCGCTCGCTGCGGCGGACCTCGTCGAGGCTGCGCCCCGAGAGCTTGCCGTAGTCCGCCTTGGAGCGGACGTCGAAGTAGACGTCGCCGCCGGCGGCGTAGGCGTGTCCCCGCTCGATCAGTCGGCGGATGAGATCGAACATCTCGGGGATGTGCCGGGTCGCGCGGGGATAGTGGGTCGCGGGCAGGATGTTGTGCAGCGCCGCGCCCTGCAGGTAGGCCTCGATGTTGCGCTCGCTCACCGCGGCGAACTCCACGCCCTCCTGGCTCGCCCGGTTGATGATCTTGTCGTCCACGTCGGTGAAGTTGTAGACGTACGTGACCTCGTAGCCGAGCTGCGTCAGGTAGCGGCGCATCAGGTCGCCCGAGAGCGAGGCGCGGATGTGCCCGATGTGCGGCTTGTCCTGCACGGTCATCCCGCACACGTACATGCCGACGCGGCCGGCCTGGACCGGGACGAACTCCCGCTTGCGGCGGGTGAGCGTGTCGTAGATCTGCAGCGTCACGGCGTCTCCTCTGGTTGCGGGGCGGCCCGGGTGATGGCGATCTCGCGCACCGCACCGGTGCGGAGGCCGGCGGCGATCAGCGCCTCGTGGCAGCGCAGCCGGAGCTCGCGCGACACCGTGAAGACGTCGCCCCCGGGTGCGGACTTCACGGCCAGGCGCAACTGGACCTCGGGGCCGGCCATGGACTCGACGCCCCACAGCTCCACCGGCTCGAGGACGCGCGCGCGCCAGGCCGGATCGGCGTTCAGACCGTCCACGACCTCCCGGCACGTGCGCAGGGCGACGCCGAGGTCCTCGTTGGCGCCGACCGGCACGTCCACGGTGAGCCGGTTCCAGTCGCGGCTGCGGTTGGTGACCGTCTTGAACTCGCCGTTCGGCACGTAGTGGACGACGCCGTTGAAGCCGCGCAGCCGGGTGACGCGCAACGTCACCTCCTCGACCTGCGCGGCCTGCCCGTTGACGTCCACCCAGTCGCCGACGCCGAACTGGTTCTCGATGAGAATGAAGTAGCCGGCGATCAGATCGCGCACCAGCGTCTGCGCGCCGAAGCCGAGCGCGACGCCGAGGATGCCGGCGCCGGCCAGCAGCGGCCCCACGTCCCAGCCGAAGATGGCCAGCGCGTGCACGCCGGCGCCGGCCCAGACGACGGCGGTGACGGCACTGCCGAAGATCTGCGCCAGCGTCTGGGCGCGTTGCTCGCTCCCGGCCCGCCCGCGTCCGACCCGCACCATCCACTGCCGCAGCCGGGCCACCAGCAGCCGCCCGAGCTGCCACAGCAGCACCGCCCCCAGCGCGGTGAGCGCCAGGCGGGCCCCCATCTCGATCAGTCGGTCCGTCTCGGGGACCAGGTGCAGGACCAGCAGGTACGCGGGCGTGGTCATCGCTTCGTCCGGGCGCTCCCTCCGCTCAGGTCAGGCTCTCGACTCAGGTCAGGCTCTCGACCGTGCGGCGGTCGAGGCGCTTCACCACGCCGACGAGCAGCTTCACCGTCGCCTCGAAGTCCCGGCGGCTGATGATGCTGACGTGGCTGTGGATGTAGCGGGCCGCCACCCCCATCGAGAGGGTCGGCACGCCCTCGCCGTGCATGTGGATGCGCCCGGCGTCGCTGCCGCCGCGCTCGACCGCCTCGAACTGCAGCGGGGTGCGCATCCGCTTCGCGGTGTCGGCCACCAGGTCGAGCAACCGGCGATTGGGGATCGCGGTGGCGTCGTAGACCACCAGCAGCGGACCACCGCCCAGCCGCTCGTCACCCTCGGTGCCCGGCGTGTCGTGCGCGATGCCCACGTCGAGCGCGATCCCGACGTCGGGCCGGATCTTGTAGGTCGAGGTCTGCGAGCCGCGCAGACCGACCTCCTCCTGGGCCGTCCCCACCGCGAACACGGTGTTGGGGTGCGCGACGCCGTCCAGGCGGCGCACCACCTCCGCGGCGATGGCGCAGCCCACCCGGTTGTCCCACGCCTTGGCCAGCAACAGGTCGGGGTTCGCCATCACCGTGAACGGCGACTCGGGCACGATCGCATCGCCCGGCCGGACATCGAGCTCGTGGCGCACGTCCCAGTCCGAGGAGGCGCCGACGTCAATGTAGAGGTCCTTGATCTCGAGGACCTTCCGCCGGTCCTCCTCGCGGATCTCGTGCGGCGGCTTCGAGCCCACCACGCCGACGACGTCGCCCTTGCGGGTCTTGACGATCAGGCGCTGCGCCAGCACGACGTGGCCCCACCAGCCGCCCAGCGGCAGGAAGCGGATGAACCCCTCCTTGGTGACCGACTTCACCATGAAGCCGACCTCGTCGAGGTGGCCGGCCAGCATGACGCGCGGCGGTTCCGGCGCCCCGCGGCGCGGGCGCGCCAGGCCGCGCTTCTCGCAGATGAAGCTGCCCAGACGGTCGCGGCCGAACTCGCCGACACCCTTCAGATGGCGTTCGAGCACCTTGACCACCGGGCGCTCGTCGCCCGGGGTCCCGTGGGCCTCGGTCAGGTCCTTCAGGAAGCGCAGCGTCTGATCCATGGGGCCTCTCTCCTATCGGTCCGTGCCCGGTGCCGGTCCGCCGAGGGCGGATTCCAGCGTACGGGCGACGACATCCTCGTAGCTCATCCCGATCGCGCGCGCCGCCATCGGCACGAGGCTGGTCGGGGTCATGCCGGGAATCGTGTTCACCTCGAGGCAGTGCGCCACGCCCCGCGGGTCGAGGCGGAAGTCCACCCGCGACACGCCGGTGCAGCCCAGGGCGCGCGCCGCCTTCACTGCCAGGGCGCGCACCATCTCCGCCGTCGCCGCCGGCAGGTCGGCGGGGCAGAAGTACTCGGTGCGACCGGAGGTGTACTTGTTGGTGTAGTCGTAGTAGCCCTGCTTCGGCCGGATCTCGATGATCGGCAGCGCCTGCTCGTCGAGCACCACCACGGTCAGTTCGCGGCCGGGCACGAACTCCTCGATCAGCACCACGCCGCCGTGCGGCGCGGCCAGGTCGAAGGCCGGCTCGAGGTCGGCGGCGCGCTCGACGATGGTGAGGG
>CAYNPF010000305.1:0-3305 GCA_964398895.1 uncultured bacterium | reverse complement strand
CGCGCAGCGGCACATGACGTCGGGCGAGAACGAGACCTTCATGCTCGGACCGGAGTTCCCCGATCAGAAGGAGATGGCGCGGCTGGTGCGGGGCTTCACCGAGACCTTCAACGCCAAGCTGGAGCGGGCCAAGAAGGAGCAGGCGGCCGCGGCGGCGCAGAAGGAGGTCGAGGGCGCGCCCGAGCACTACCTGGGCAGCGAGGTGTGCGCGCGCTGCCACAAGGCGGAGACGGCGCAGTGGAACACCACGGCGCACGCCCGCGCCTGGCAGACGCTGGTGGACGTGAAACAGGACGGCAACCGGGAATGCGTGACCTGCCACACCGTCGGCTACGGCCAGTCGGGCGGGTTCAAGGACACGCTCTCGACCCGGGCGATGGTGAACGTGCAGTGCGAGAGCTGCCACGGGATGGGCTCGCAGCACGATGCCTATCCGACCTCGAAGCGGCGCGTGACCGAGCAGACCTGCCGGATCTGCCACACGAAGGAAGCGAGCCCCGGCTTCCAGTACGCGCTGTACCTGCCCTACGTGACGCACAAGGGCGAGGGAGAGAAGAAGCCGCTGCCGGGTTCTCCGTACCGGCAGAAGTACCCGGTCAAGCCGTAACCTCTGGGATCGGTCGAACAAGCGGAGCGGGCCCTGACGGGGTCCGCTCCGCGGCGTTTCCGGCCACGAACGCGCAGGTGGCCGCGATTTCCGCGCGGGATCGCCGCTCTCCGGACGGTTCCTGACGGCCTCAGCCGTCTCCGTCGCGGAGCGAATCGTCCGCCCAGCTGCGGGACCCCCCGACCTCCGAATCCATAACTGTTTGTTGCGTAATGTGTTGAGCGCAATCCATCAATTTGGCTTGCGAAGTGGGTTGACAATGGAGTGGCCTCGCCCTAGCTTCTCGTGGATTCTGTAAGGCGCTCCTGCCCCGACAAGGACGTGTCGTGCGCCTTCCGGGCTGGCAGCCTAGGTCTACGCGCAGGGACGCCGCGCAACGCCGGACACCAGACGACGTGTCAGGTTCTGAAATCGAGCATTGAGAAGACGGGCCGCGGCCGGTTGTTGTCTACCGGCGCGGCGAGACCGAGAGGAGGTGAATACGAAGAACATGCGGAAGAATCTCGCTCTGGCGATGGTCGCCCTCCTGGCGCTGACCCTCGCGCTCGCCGCGGTCGGCTGTGCGCAGAAGAAGGCTGAGGAGCCGGCGCCGCCCGTGACGGCGGACACCACGAGCATGACCCAGGATTCGATGCCGGCGGACACCGCTGCTCACCAGTAGCAGTCCCGGTCGAACCTGATTGCCTGACGGGAGGGGGGACGAGATCCCCCCTCCCCGTGGTTTTTGGGCCGGTTTTCCGGGGAGAACGGCCGGTCCCGACCGGGGCCCGTCCGGGCCGCCCGGGAACCGCAACCCGGTTGCCGCCTTCTGCGTAGACGTGGGCAGACTCGAGGGAGGTCCGTCCCATGAACGTCCGTCAGATCATCGCCGCCCTGGCCGTCCTCGCCATCCTGCCGGGTTCGTCCAGCGCCCGCATGGCCCCCCGCTACGAGCAGAGCGAGCTCGTCGTCGAGGCCCGCGGCCTGAAATGCGTGCGGGTCGAGAACGTCCGCGGTCGCATCCGGGTCGTCCCCAGCGCGGATGGCCGCATCCACCTCACCGCCCTGAAGGTCATCCGGGGCGCGACCATCCGCCGCTCCGACGATCTCGCCGACCGCACCCGGGTCGAGACCTCGACCGCCGGCGGCCGCCTCCTCGTCCGGGTCCGCTACCCGCAGGGCCAGGTGGTCCACGTCTCCCTGCTGCACTTCCTCAAGGGTGGTTTCGACGTGCCCGGAATCGAGGTCCGGCTGGTGCTGGAGATGCCGCCCGCGCTGGCCCTGGAGCTGGAGTCCGCCAGTGGCGACTTCGAGACCGCCGACCTGACTGGTCCGCAGCGGCTCGAGACCACGAGCGGCGACGTCGAGGTGCGTGGGGCCGCCTCGGCGATCTCGATCGGCACCACCAGCGGCGACGTCTCCGTCTCCGGCCTGGGCCGCGCCCGGGTGCGCAGCGTGAGCGGGGACGTGACGGTGCAGGGCGTGCGCGGTCCGCTGGTGGTGTCCACGACCAGCGGCGGCATCCAGGTGAGCGACGCCGCCGACAGCCTCGCCCTGTCCAGCATCAGCGGGGACATCGAGCTGGACCGTGCGCCCCGCGGCCTCGACGTCGGCAGCACCAGCGGCACCATCCGCGTCACCGGTCCGGCGGAAGGCTCGGTGCACGTGCGCTCCACCTCCGGCGACGTGGAGCTCCAACTCGGGCGGGCCGTCCGCCGGGTCGAGGTGAACACGGTCTCGGGTGAGGTCGGCGTCCGGCTGGCCGACGGACAGAGCTGCGACCTCGCCCTGCGGAGCACGAGCGGCACCCTCGACGCCTCCGTGCCCATCCGGATCCGCACCATGACACGCCACGAGCTGTACGGTACGGTGTCGGGCGGCGGTGTCCCGGTGTCCCTGCACAGCGTCTCGGGCGACATCACCGTCTCGGGCGAAGGGAGATAGCAATGCGCAGACTCGGCGTGTGGTGGGTGGCCCTGGCCATCCCGGTGATCGGCTTGCTGGCGCTTCCCGGCGGCGGTACCGGATCGGGGGCGCATGGCGTGGCGGCCCTGCTCGGGCGGATCGCGCCCGGGCCGGCGCTCGCCCAGACGACCATGACCTTCCGCAGCGTGCCGGCCGAGAGCGCGACCGCGCTCGAGAGCCGCGGCGAGGGCCGGAAATCGCACGTGCGGGTCTCGATCTCGAGCGACGAGGAGTCCGCTGAGGCCGCCGAGCCGGACACCTTCCCGTCCGCCGACGAGGTCGTGCGCTCCGGCGACGTGACCCGCATGGGCGAGGCCATCCACGTCAAGGAGAACGAGATCGTCCGCGGCGACGTGGTCACCGTGATGGGTGGCGACGTGACCGTGGACGGCACCGTGCACGGCGACGTGGTCGCGGCGCTGGGCGGCGACATCTTCCTGAACTCCACCGCGCGGGTGGAGGGCGACGTGGTCTGCATCGGCGGCGAGTTGCACGAGGAGCCCGGCGCCTACGTGAGCGGCAAGCGCGTGACCGGCAGCGGCGGCGACTTCGGCGGCATGCACCGGCGCTTCTGGGGCGGCGGTGACTGGGGGCGCGACTCGTCCCGCTACGGCCCGTGGGGCGGCCTGCGGCTGATCGGGGCGATGGTGCGCTTCCTCGTCGCCATCGGCCTGACCCTGTTCGTGGCCTGGCTGTTCCGCCGCCGCGTCGCCATGGGCGCGGAATCCGCGCGCGGACGGCAGACGAGAACGAT
>CAYNPF010000304.1:0-3309 GCA_964398895.1 uncultured bacterium | reverse complement strand
GTACTCGCCCTGGGCGCTGGCCGCCGCGACCTGGCCCTGGAATGCCCCCGTCCGCCACTCGCCGCGCGCCCCCTGCACCCGCCGCTCCAGCCGCCCGAACTCGCCCTGGGCCAGCTCGAGCGAGACGTCGCCCAGAGCCGCCGAACCCTGCGGCGCGGTCAGCTCGATGAGGACGCGGTCGAGGGCCTGCAGGTCCTGCGTACTGCCGGCGGCGGTGAGCGGCAGGTTGCGGTCCGAGAGCACGCCGGTGAGCTGCACGCCCGGCGCCAGCGATCCGCTCACCGCGAGATCGAGCGACTGGCGCAGGAAGGCGTCCTGGCTCGAGCCGAACTCCACGGCGATCGTCTTGTTGCCGTTCACCGCCAGGTTGGCGCCGGCCGGGGCCGCGAACGGATTGCGCGCCGTCACCGGCCGCGTCGCCCCCACCGTCCCGCCCGCCGCACCGGCGGGCGGCGCCGTGCTGTCCGGCATCCCCGGCCGCAGCGGCCGGTAGCGCTGCACCTGCCACTCCAGCAGCGGCGGGGCCAGCAGCCAGCAGGCGCTGATCCACAGCGTGTCGCCCGGCACCGGGGCGCGCAGCACGCGCAGCTCGCCGCGCAGCGGATCGAGCGTGTAGTCCACGTCGCGCCGCCACGAGTCCGCGCGACTCCACACCGAGTCGCTGCCCGCGCGCAGGAAGGTGTGCGGCAGCCGGTAGACGCGGGCGTCGGCGCGCTGCACCACGGCCAGCGTGCCACAACCGGGATCGTGGAGCTCGCCGGGGGCGGAACCGGGCCCGCCGACGAGCAGCGCCGCGAGCGCCAGCGCGAGCGGGCCCATCCGCTAACGCTCCGCGGGTGGCGGCACCCCGGCCGGTTCCAGGCGGAAACGGCGGATGCGTCCCGCCGCGGCCTCGGCCACGAGCAGGCTGCCGTCCGGCGCGAACGCCACCGAGCGCGGCGCGGCCAGTCCCGCGAGCGCTCCGAGCATCCGCCCGTCGCGATCGTAGAGCCAGAGCGCGCCCGCCGACTCGTCGGCCACGACCACGCGGGCCGAGTCGTCCACCGCCACGGCCAGGCCGCCGCGACGCGGCGAGGCTGGCAGCGGCCAGGCCGCCACCGGGCTGCCGCCGGCATCCAGCCACTGCACGCGCGCACCGGTGCGTTCCACGGTGACCAGCCCGCCGCGCGGGCTGCAGGCCAGCGCGGCCAGGCCGCGGAAGGAGCCGCCGGCCGTCCCGTAGCCGCCGAGCGTGCGCACGTAGGCGCCGGCGAAGTCCAGCACCAGCACGCGATCGCGCTCGGCCTCGGCCACGTGCAGCGCGCCGCCGCGGTCGGCCGCCAGCGCCACCGGATCCACGCGCCCCAGCTCGTCCTCGAGCGCCGCCAGGTCGGCCAGCACGCCGGTGAGCCGGCCGAACAGGTCGTA
Source organism: uncultured bacterium (assembly GCA_964398895.1). Classification (GTDB taxonomy): domain Bacteria; phylum Eisenbacteria; class RBG-16-71-46; order RBG-16-71-46; family RBG-16-71-46; genus JANXPZ01. The sequence continues at coordinate 1,902 of CAYNPF010000304.1, read as the reverse complement.
GAGCACGATGCGCCGGTTCTCACGGTCCAGCACCGCCACGCCCAGCGAGCCCATGGCCGTCACGCCGGCCGGGCGACGCAGTCCGCCGACGTCGCTGCCCAGCGCCCCCGCCTCGCCCAGCCAGGCGCCGCGGGCGTCGAAGCGCACGAGCCGATGCTGCGCGGCGTCGGTGACGTAGACGCGGCCGAAGGCGTCGGCGACGACCCCGTTGGGCTCGACCAGTCCGACCGGCGCGGAATCAGCCGGCGCGATCGTCTGCACCGGCACCAGCCGCACGCTCAGCGTGTCCGCGGCGGAGGCAACCAGCGAGTCGGCCGGAGCCCCGGCCCGCGCCCGGGCGACGGGCGGCGCGACGGCCAGGGCGGCCAGGACGCACAGCAACGCGCGGTGTGCCATCGCGAAGCTAGAACTGGGCGCGCACCCGGAGCTGGAAGGCCAGCGCGTCGTCCCCCGGCGCCGGCACCGCCTCGATGCGCCACGACGGCCTCGGCTCGGCGGCGGCGCGGGCGTTGCCGTCGTGACCGGCGACGCGCGCCGCGTGCAGCGCGCTGACGAGGCGGTTCACCACCGCCACCGCCAGCACCGTGTTGGCGCGCTGCGCCGCGCGCTGCGCCATCTTGCGCTGGCTGGAGTAGCGCTTCTGCGCCTCGGAATCGGCCCAGCGCCACGCGTCGGCGCCGCCCAGCGAATGGGCCGCCACGTAGGCGCGATAGGCTTCGGGATCGTTGTAGTAGAGGTTCGCCGCGTCGCGGGCCACCACCAGCTGGTTGTACGCGTCGCTGCTGGAGTAGCCGCCGACGATGCGCCGCCATTCCTCGTCGCGGCCGCGCAGGTCAATGCCGGCCATCAGGCGCGCCGTGCGCAGGTAGGCGTCCTCGCGCATCGCCACCTGGATGCGGAACGCCGTGAACGTGCCCCAGATCGCCGTCTCCGTCAGACCGAAGAACGTGGCCGAGCCGCGGTGCCCGAGCGTGGCCTGGCCCCAGCCCGGCAGCGTGAGCGAGCGCAGCAGGATCCGCGCCCGTTCGGCGCCGAGCGCCCCCGCTCCCCGCCCCGGAGTGCCGCCGGGCCCGGAGAGCAGCAGTTCCGGCCCCACCGCGGTGTTCGCGCCACCGTCGAGTTCGAGCAGCGACGGCGCGACGCTCACCGCGAAGGCGGGCGGGGCGCCAGCGGCCGACACCGGCTCCGACGGCGCGGCCGCCGCGGCCACGCGGACCGCGAGCACGAACACCAGGACGGCCACGCAGCCACGCCAGCTCATCAGAACCTCCGCACCAGGGTCGCGACCACCGCCGGCTGGCCGCTCTGCCACGAACTGCGCACGCGCAGCTCGAGGTCCTTCTGCAGCATCAGGTTGTGGAACCGTGCCGCCCGCAGCGCGTCCACCGCGGCGAACAGGTGGTTCAGCCACAGCGCGTAGCCGGCCAGCCGTGCATGGTCGTACTGCGTCCGCATGTCGTCGCGCAGTCCGCGGTAGACCTCGCGTGTCCCCTCGGACGAACCCGACCAGCCGGCCAGGTAGGTGGCGTCGCGGCCGATCAGCTCGTAGAAGGCCTGTCGGTCACGCGCGTAGATGGCCTCGAGATCGCTCGCGTCCAGACCGGTGGCGGCGCTCCAGCGCTCGAACGACCAGGCGCTCGCCGTGTCGCCGGGATCGCCGGCGAAGTTGACGGAGTGGTCGCGCCCGGTGTGCGCCTTGTGCAGGTAGATGCGGTTCGCGGTCCAGCCCACCGCCTCGGCGAGGGCGAACCACAGCCCGTTGCCCTCGTCGCTGTAGACCTGCCCGGCCCCCGGCACCACCGCCGAAAGCACCGCCGCCAGCCCCTCCGAGCGCCACTCGGGCACGTTCACCGCGACGTAGACCGAGTCGCTCATGCGTTGACGCCGCGCGCCTTGGATCAG
>CAYNPF010000303.1:0-3312 GCA_964398895.1 uncultured bacterium | reverse complement strand
CGGCATGTCGCCGGCCCCGCCGCCGGCGCTGCCGCCGGAGTGGCGCGAGTTCGTCGGCGCCTGGCTCGGGGCCGAGGGGAGCACGGTGAAACCGGCGGCCCGCGGCGACTGGGAGGTCGAGCTGTCGCCGGGGCTGCAGCGGCGCTGGCGCCGGCAGCGCGTGCGCCTGGTGTTCGATCCGCTGCGCGCCACCCTGCCGCGCGGGGCGTGGTTCACCGCGCCGGGGAGCAGTGCCGGGCGGCGCATCCTCGAGGCGGCGCTGGAGGAGCCGGTGCTGGCGCGGCGCACCGCCCTGGCCCACGTGCCCGGGGTGAGCGAGGCCGGCCTGGCGGAGGTCTGCCGCGTGCGCGGCCTGTCGTGGGGGCCGGCGCGGCTCGGGCCCGTGCGCTACGAGCGCCGCGTGTCGTTCCACGCCGTGGCGACGCGCTGGGGCGGTCTGCCCTGGCAGGAGCCGTGGGTGGTGCTGATCGGCCCGACCGGCGACCTGCTGGAGTGGCACAGCCTGCCCGACGTCCCCGAGGTGCGCTCGCGCGAGGGGCTCTACCAGATGGAGGAGGAGCTGGAGCCCGAGCAGCGCGCCCGCTGGCTCGAGGTCACCCGCGCACACTTCGAGCACCTGCTGGAGGAGCGCGAGCAGGAATGGGAGCAGCAGATGGGGCGGCTGCGCGACGGCGAGCTGGAGCGGCTGGGGGCGTTCTTCAGCGCGCGGCTCGAGGAGGAGCAGGAGCGCCTGCGCCGGCGGGTCAGCGGGGGGGACACGACCGAGCTGGAACAGGGCGACAGCACCTCGCTCAAGCTGGAGTGGGACCGGCGCGCGGCCGAGGTGCGGGCGCGCTGGGCCATCCGCACCGAGGTCCGGGTCTGGGGCCTGATGGAGTGGGCGTGGCCGGTGGCCGAGCTCACCCAGGAACTGCGGGCCGGGGCCGTGCACGTGCGGCTGAAGAGTCGGGTGGACGTGGCGCGCGGCCGGCCGAGCCTGCCCGATTGTCCCTCGTGCGGCACCCCGGCGGAGATGCTGGTGCGGGTGCGCGGCTCGGTGGCCTGCGTGCACTGCGCCCCGTGAGGGGCGGCGGTGCCGCCTTGACGCTCGGGCGGGGCGGGGGCTACTGTTCCCCTTCCGCCGTGACACCGGTGGCCCCGTGACCGGCCTCGGGGAACCGGCCGTGCCCGTCCTTCGAACCGGAGGAGTGTCTTGACGTTAGAGCAGAAGGCGGCCCACCTGGACGATCCGGGGGCCAAGCTGATCGACACGCTGACCTCGTACTGGAACCGCTTCGGTCGGGCGGCGTTGATCGTCCTGGGCGTGATCATCGTCGCGGTCGTGGGCACGTTCCTCGTGCAGCGCTCGCGGGCCGCGGACGAGCAGCAGGCGGCCGGCAAGCTGGCCGAGGCGAACCTGTACTTCTGGCGTGGGGCCTACGACCGCTCGCTGCAGGGCGCGCGCGAGGTCTCCCAGCAGTGGCCCGGCAGTCCCAGCGGCGTGGACGCGCTGCGCCTGGCGGGCGATTCCGACTTCTGGATGGGCAACTACAAGGATGCCATCGCCCAGTACCAGAAGTACCTGGCCAAGCGGAAGTCGGGCGTGCTCGCCGACGCGGTGCGGCGCAGCCTGGCCTACACGTTCGAGAGCAACCGGCAGCCGAAGGAGGCCGCGGCGCTCTACGAGGGCCTGGTGGGTCGCTTCGATCGCGAGTCGTCCGGGGAGTTCCTCTACGCGGCCGCGCGCTGCTACCGCACCCTCGGCCAGTCGAAGGAGGCCGATCTCCGGCTGAAGCGCCTGGTGGACGAGTACGGCGAGACGTCGTACGCGGTCCGCGCCCGCATCGAGCGAGCGGAGCTGGCCGCCGCGCCCCACTGACGCGGCCCGGCCGCTCGGGAAGGATGCCTTGAGCGCTCAGTCTCCGGTTGATCTGCTGTTCCTCTGGCACCACCACCAGCCGGACTACCGCAGTCCGCGCGAGGGGCGCGCGCTGCTGCCGTGGGTGCGGCTGCACGCGGTCAAGGACTACCTCGACATGGCCCTGCACCTGGAGGGCCATCCCGGGGTCCACGCCACCTTCAACTTCGTCCCCTCGCTGCTCGACCAGCTCGACGAGGCGGTGGCGGGCGGGCGCGAGATCCTCTTCGAGGCGCTGGCCAAGCCGGTGGAGGACCTGAGCGAGGCCGAGCGGGCGCTGGTGCTGACTCGCTGCGTGGCCGCGCCGCGCCACGCCTTCGAGCGCTGGCCGCGCTACCGTGCGCTGCGCCTGCGCGTCGAGCGCGCCCGCGGCACCGGCGTCAACCAGCCGACCGCCGCCGAGGTGCTGGCGCTCGAGTGCTGGTTCCTGCTGGCCTGGGTGGATCCGATCCTGCTCAAGGAGCCCGAGGCGGCGGCGGCCGTGGCCACGGGCGGCGACTTCGTCGAGAGCCATCGCGAGGGCCTGCTCGCGCTCTACCAGCGCATGACCGCCCGCGTGCTGCCTGCCTACCGCGCGCTGGCCGAGCGCGGGCAGATCGAGCTGTCCGAGTCGGCCTACTACCACCCGATCCTGCCGCTGCTGGTGGACGTGCGCGCGGCGCGTCGGGCGCGGCACGAGATGTCCCTGCCGGTCGAGGCGTTCGCGGCGCCCGAGGACGCGTTGCGCCAGCTCGAGCGCGCGTTCGTGCGGCACGCGCAGGCCTTCGGCGCCCCGCCGGCCGGCATGTGGCCGCCGGAGGGCAGCGTGAGCCCGGAGGCGGTGGAACTGGCCGCCCGGGCCGGGGCGCACTGGCTGGCCACCGACGAGGGCGTGCTGTGGCACTCGATGCCGGTGGGCGAACGCCATCACGGCGCCCTGTACCAGCCCTGGCGCTTCCGCACCGACGCCGGCGAGGTCGCGCTGTTCTTCCGCGACCGCGAGCTGTCGGACCGCATCGGCTTCGTCTACCACCACTGGGACACCGGCGAGGCGGTGGCGGACTTCCTCAGCCGGCTGCGGCGCATCGCCCGCGAGCACGGGGTCGGGCCGCGGCGGCCGGTGGTGCCGGTGATCCTCGACGGCGAGAACTGCTGGGAGAACTACCCGGACGACGGTGGCCCGTTCCTCGAGGCGCTCTACGCGGCGCTGGAGGCGGCGCCGGACATCCGCACCGTCACGCCGTCCGAGGTGCTGGCCGAGGCGCCGCCCACGGCCGAGCTGACCGGGCTGCACTCGGGCTCGTGGATCGACGCCGACTTCCACATCTGGATCGGGCACCCGGAGAAGAACCGGGCCTGGGAGCTGCTGGCGCGGGCGCGACGGGCGCTGCTCGAGGCGAAGAAGACCCCGGAGAACTGCCCGGCGGCCTGGGAGG
>CAYNPF010000302.1:0-3312 GCA_964398895.1 uncultured bacterium | reverse complement strand
CGGGCGCGAGATCGCGCGCCGCGCCCGCGGCACGCCGCGGGTCGCCAACCGCCTGCTGCGCCGGGTGCGCGACTTCGCGCTGATCGAGGCCGACGCCCGGGTCACGCTGCCGGTGGCGCGCGAGGCCCTGGGCATGCTGGCGGTGGACGAGCGCGGGCTCGACGAGATGGACCGCCGCCTGCTCGAGGCGCTCATCCACAAGTACGGCGGCGGACCCGTCGGCCTCGGCACGCTGGCCGTCGTCGTGGGGGAGGAGCCGGGCACGCTCGAGGAGGTCTACGAGCCCTTCCTCATCCAGGAGGGCTTCCTCAAGCGCACGCCGCGCGGCCGCGAGGCCACCGCCCTCGCCTACGAGCACCTCGGCCTGCGGCCGCCGGGCGCCGACCACGGCGCGGACGGCGGCGGACAGCCCGAGCTGCCGCTCCGCTGAACCGGCGCGCTCGCGCCGTTGCCGGGAACGCCATGCGCATCGAGGACCTCGACTACGACCTGCCGCCCGAGCTGATCGCGCAGCACCCGGCCGCGCGCCGCGAGGACGCGCGGCTGCTGGTGGTGGATCGCGTCGCCGGCGCGCTGCACGACTCGCGCATCACGGAGCTGGCGCGCTGGCTGCGGGCGGGCGACGCCCTGGCGCTCAACGAGACGCGCGTGCGCCCGGCGCGCCTCGACGTGCGGCGCGCCAGCGGCGGGAAGATCGAGCTGCTGGTGGTGCGGCCCGAGCCCGATCCGGCCGCGGTGGGATCGGGGGCCGCGTGCTGGCGCGTGCTGGCCAAGCCGGCCAAGAAGGCATCGCCGGGGACGATCCTGACCAGCGACGACGGCTGCCTGGCGCTCGAGGTGGTGGCGATCGGCGCCGAGGGCGAACGCGTCGTGCGCGTGGTGAGCGGCGAGCTCGAGCAGGCGCTGGCCGCGCACGGCCGGGTGCCGCTGCCGCCCTACATCCACCGCCCGCCCGAGGCCGGGGACCGCGAGCGCTACCAGACCGTCTTCGCGCGGGTGGACGGGGCGGTGGCCGCGCCCACGGCGGGGCTGCACTTCACCGACGAGCTGCTGGCCGCGCTGGCCGCGCAGGGGGTCGCGCGCGTGCCGCTGCTGCTGCACGTCGGACCCGGCACCTTCCGCCCCATCTCGGATCCCGATCCGGCGAAGCACGTGATGGACGAGGAGTGGTACGAGATCACGCCCGCGGCCGCGGCGGCGCTCCACGCGGCGCGGGACCGGGGCGGGCGCATCGTCGCCGTGGGCACCACGGCGGTGCGGGCGCTCGAGTCGGCCTGCGACGCGAACCAGGGTGCGCTGGCGGCGGCCAGCGGCTGGACGCGCAAGTTCATCATGCCGCCCTACGAGTACCGCGCCGTGGACGCCCTGCTCACCAACTTCCACCTGCCCCGCACCACCCTGCTCCTGCTGGTCGCGGCGCTGGCGGGCGAGGACCTGCTCCGGCGCGCCTACGCGCACGCCGTCGCCGAGCGCTACCGCTTCTACTCCTACGGCGACGCGATGCTGGTGGTGTAGCGGGGGAGATGGCTAGGAGGGGAGGTGTTCAAGTCAGGCATTTCCCCGACACCCGGCCCTCCGCTGAACGCTAGGCTGCGGGCTCGGTAGCCTCCTCCTCGACCGGCACGACCGGCGGCAGTTCCTCGATCCCGAGCGCCTCGCGCAACGCCTGCGCCGGGGTGCGCCCCTTGAGCCGGTAGCCCTGGTGGCTGCGCTCGAGGTTGTAGTAGGCGAGGAAGCGGTCCAGGTCCCGCTGGATCTCCTCCGGCTCCAGATACCAGGTCGTGCGCCCATTCACCCGGAAGCACTCGTCGAGCAGGGTGCGGTTCATGCGCTCGACGAAGCCATTGGTCCGCGGGCAACGGATCTTCGTGGTGCGGTGCTCGATCTCATCCATCGCCAGCAGCAGCTCGTAGGGATGGCTGTCCGAGCGCCCGCAGTATTCGCGTCCGTTGTCCGTCAACACGGCGCTTACCCGCACCCCGAGCTGCTCGTAGAACGGCAGCACCTGGTCGTGGAGCAGGTCGCAGGCCGTGATCGGCATCTTGCTGGTGTAGACCTTGGCGAAGGCCAGCGAGCAGAAGACGTCGATCACCACCTGCACGTAGACCTTGCCCACGCCCTTCAGGCTGCCCCAGTAGAACGTGTCCTGGTTCAGTCACCCCGCCACGTTATCGCACCAGGGCGCGACCTCAGACAATGCGGTGAGCCTCACGACCACATCGGTTCGGTCCCGGAGCCTCGGCTTCAGGCGCGGTTCCGCGCAACGCCGTGATGCTCCTCCGTATACGCCACCGCACGTGAGCGGTACCCATGCTGTCCCCGTCACGCCTGTGTGCTTGACACTGCTGCGTCCAATTCATACATTTGCCATCTGCACGCCCATCATATGTTGGGTACGTCGCGTGCCCTGAGCTGGGTGTCTGGACCGATGTTCCCCGCCTGGGCTGCACGCGCTCACGCGGACGACGCCACTTGGAGGGGTGGCACGTCACAGCAGTTTGCTTCATTCCCGCGCGCCGAGAAGGCGCGGATGGTACCTCACAGGATTGTGGCTATTGACTGACGGCCCCTCGGAGGCCGCACCTGGAGGCTGTATATCTCATGAGATCTCTAGCTCGCTGGTGTCTCCTGCTCAGTATGGTGGCTGTTCGCGCGGAGCGCATGGCCCGTCTTTGGTAACGGCTCCTCAGTTCTGCGGGGGCGGAGCGCGGTCTAGTCCGAATGAGCTCCTGATGCCGGAGCCGGATCCGGAGTCTGGAGGCGACTCCACAGTCTACACCTACGTTCCATTGAGCGGAGAGTATGTGGTGGCCGACTCCGTAGCGAACTCGGTCGACCCGTTTACCGGTGTCTCCGCTGTCGAGGCAGGCGACAGCACATACGCCAAGTTCACCTATCAGTACTGGGCGATTGACACCGCGCTCACTGCGCCCGCATATACGGGTGCGGAGCTCCTCGCGCTGGAGGCAGCCGGTGTGATTAGCGACTCGACGACCCTGTGCGATCCGGAGTTCGCGTACGGCTACACCGCGGCTGCCGCGGGCCTCTCGGCGGTGCAGGTGCGAGCCTACGCTGCCGCGAGTCCGCCGCCACCGCCGCCGAAAAGGCCGCCGGCGCAGCCGTCTCAGGGCGACCTTCGGTGCAAGAGGATATCTTGGGGAGAACTCAAGACGAAGTACGTTGATTGAGTGGCGGCTTCCGAGGACCTGAGGTCGTTGTGGTCGGGTCCATGGCCCACGGTTCGCTCTGAACCTCGTCCGTCGGGCGCCGCGGCCGTGTGCACAGCCACGATCGTCTGGAGAGCACCCAATG
>CAYNPF010000301.1:0-3329 GCA_964398895.1 uncultured bacterium | reverse complement strand
CGCGTCCCCGTCCCGGAGGTCTCCGGTGAAGCTCCCGCTCGCGCTCGTCGTCTCGCTCCTCCTGTTCGCCGCCGTCCCGGCCGGCGCCTGCACCATCGTCTCGGGCCGCGCGGCCGACGGCGCGGTGTGGACCGCCAACAACGAGGACTTCGCGTTCGATCCCGACACCTACCTCAACGTGCTGCCCCGCGACGCCGAGGGCTTCGGCGCCATCGCCTTCACCTACGACTTCACCTACGACCAGCCCGAGGGCTACGTGCAGGGCGGCCTCAACGACCAGGGCCTGTTCTTCGACTTCAACGCCCTGCCGGCCGTCGCCGTGCTCGAGCCGCGCCACTGGGACGCCAAGCGCGACTACCCGGGCGGCGACTCGGCGTTGATCCGGCACATCCTGCGCACCTGCGCCACCGTGCCGGACGTGGTCGCGCTGCTCGAGACCTACCGACTGCCCGCGCTGCTGAGCGGCCAGATGCACGTCGCCGACCGGCAGGGCAACCTCGCCGTGCTCACCGCCGACAGCTTCCTCGTCACCACCGGCGGCCCGCTCATCTCGACCAACTTCGCCTTCACGAAGCGCGGGGAGCGCGGCGCGCGGGCCTGCTGGCGCTACCCCATCGCCCGGCGGATGCTCGCCGAGCGCGGCGTGAGCCTCGAGAGCCTGCGGGCGGTCATGGACTCCACGCAGCAACGCCGCGCCGTCAGCACCATCTTCACCAACATCACCAACCTGAGCACCGGCGACATCTACTTCTACTACGCCGGCGACTTCCGCAGGGCCTGGCACTTCCGCATCCCCGAACTGGTGGCGCGCGGCCGGCACGCCTACCGGATGCGCGAGCTGTTCCACGACGCCCCGATCGTGGGCATCTGGGAGCGCTGGCAGGCCGAGGGGGCAGCCGCAGCGGTGGCCTACTCGCGGCGGATGCGCGACACGCTGCCGGAGCCGGTGCGCGCGGCGGCGCTGCGTCACCTCGCCGGCGACGCGCTGCTGCACTCGAACCGGTACGCCGACGCCCGCGTCTTCGTGGACGAGTGGCTGGCGGCGCAGGGCCGTCGCGACCCCGCCAGCGACCTGCACGAGGGCCTGGCGCGGCTGGCCGCCGGCGACTTCGCCGGCGCGCGCGACTGCCTCGCGCGGCAGGCGGCGGCCGACTCGGCCGACCCCATGGGGCGGCTCGCCTTCCTGCCCGGGGAGCGCGGCCTGCTGGCGCGGCTCGACGGCCGCCCGGCCGCCAGCGCGAACGCGCACTTCGAGCTGAAGGGGCACCGCGACGCGCACCTCGTCTGCGTCAGCAACATCAGCCTGTGGCCGCTCTACACCTTCCTGCGCCCCACCGCCGACGGCTGGGCGGGCGACTTCACGCTGCCGCCCGGGAAGAACTGGTACGCGTTCACCGTGGACGGCCGGCCGCTGCTCGACCCGGAGAACCCCGTGCACGAGATGGTGCCCACCGAGGACGGACCTCGCGAGCTGAACGTCCGCGTCGTCGAGTAGCCGCGCCCGGGCCGCGCCCGCCGCGCCCGCCCGTGCGGGGCCGCGGCCCGGATGCTATCCTGCCGCCGCTTCGCGCCGCGCGCCGCGGCGCCCGTCGCCCCGCGACCTCCGGAGGTTCCATGGCCGAGCCGGTCGAGAAGTTCCCCAAGGTGTTCTGGAGCGCCAACGTCACCGAGCTGTTCGAGCGCGCCGCCTACTACTCGATGGCCAGCTTCCTCGTCATCTACCTCGGGCAGCTCGGCATGGGCGCCTACTGGCCCTCGGTGCTGAACACCAGCGTGCTGTGGACGCTGGTCTACTTCCTGCCCATCCTCTCCGGCACCATCGCCGACCAGGCCGGTTTCCGCCGCTCGTTGATGGTGGCCTTCCTGCTGCTCGCCGCCGGCTACACGCTGATGGGCGCGCCGGTGTGGCTGGGCTGGGCGAGGCTCTCCCCCACCATCGGCGCCGCGGTCACCGCTCCGACCTGGCTGTTCGGCACGGTCTGGGCCTCGATCCTGCTCATCGGCCTCGGCGGCTCGGTGGTCAAGCCGTGCATCTCCGGCACCATGCAGAAGACCTCCGGCAGCCGGAAGACCCTGGGCTTCGCCATCTTCTACATGATCATCAACATCGGCTCGCTGGTCGGCCGCGGCATCGCCTTCGTGGTGCGCAACGGCTCGAGCTTCCCCACCATCCTCGCGGTGGTGGCGGTGTGCGTGCTGATGGCGGCCTCCCTCATCCTCGTGGTGATGCGCTCGGTGGAGTCGGCCGGCAGCCGCGGCGCGCGGCCCTGGATCTCGCTGCCGCTCACCGCGCTGATCCTCGCCGCCGCGGTCACCGTGGGCTGGCTGTTCCGCGCCTCGCCGCATGACGCCAGCGGCGGCGCCGAGCTTTCGTACATCTTCGCGGTCGCGGCGGTGGCCTCGGTGGTGGCCTTCTTCGTGGTGCTGTTCAGCTACCGCGAGCCGCCGCGCGACCCGGCGCTCGCCACCGGCCCGCGGCGCACGTTCTCGACCGCCCTGCTCGACATGTTCCGCGTGCTGCGCAACCCGCGCTTCAGCCTGTTCCTGCTGGTGATGAGCGGCTTCTGGTTCGTCTACAGCCAGGTCTACAACGTGCTGCCGCTGTACGCGAAGAAGGTGGTCGAAGCCAAGCCGGCCATGGACCTCTACACCGCCGCGAACCCGTTCGTGATCGTCGCCTTCCAGCTCCTGATCACCGCCGTGTTCGGGCGCATGCGCGCGGTGCGCTCGATGATCGTCGGCACGGTGATCATCGGGCTGGCGATGGCCATCAACCTGTTCCCGGTCTACGCCCACGGCGGGGTGCGCGTGCTGGTGGACAACTGGCTGCCGATCGGTTCGGTGTTCATCATCCTCACCGTGGCCTTCATCGCCTTCGGCGAGCTGTTCACCTCGGCGCGCATGTACGAGTACATCGGCGCGCTGGCGCCGAAGGGCCAGGAGGGTCTGTTCCTCGGCTACGCCAGCCTGCCAACCGCCGTGGGCTCGCTGGCCAGCGGCTGGATCGGCGCGCTGATCTTCAACAAGGTGATGGCGAAGAACGCGGTGACCCGGCCCGACGGCCTGCTGGAGCTGGTCCCGGCGCAGAACGCGGCGGGCTGGCTGATCCTGATGGGGATCGGGCTGGCCTCGGCGGTGGCGCTGTGGCTCTTCAACCGCTGGCTCGAGCGGCACCCGGAGCCGGCCGCGCAATCCTGAGCCGCGCACCGAGAAAAGGGGCGCCGCGACCGCGGGTCGCGACGCCCCTTCGTCGTCCGGGCGCTCAGAAGGTGTCGAGGCGCACGGCGCGGCGGCCGGCGATCACCTCGTCGGCCAGCGCGCGCAGATCG
>CAYNPF010000300.1:0-3350 GCA_964398895.1 uncultured bacterium | reverse complement strand
GCAGTGGTAGGTGTAGCGCGTCCGCACCCGCATGTAGATCCCGGGATCGCCGGCGTTCTGCGTGGTCTGCCAGCCCGTGGGATCGCCGTACTGGTTGTCCACCGGGAAGATGCTGACGGTGAGGTCCGCGGGATGCACCGCCACCGCCGCCTTGTCGCGGATCGTCTGCACGATGGAGGCCTCGCGGGTCATCTCGTTGCCGTGGGTGTCGCTGATGGTCCGCCCGACCAGCGCCAGCCGGACGCCCTCGCGGGTGGCGTACTGCACCGTGTGCTGGACGAAGAAGAAGTAGCCCATGTCAATGACCAGGAACATGAGCAGCAGCAGCAGGGGAATGACCATCGCGAACTCCACGATGGCCGTACCGCGCTCGCTCCGGATTCCCGTTCGCCTCATGGTGGGCCCACCTCCCCGCAGGGTTATCGGCACGGCCGTGCCCGCCCGTGCGCGAAATCTCCCATCCCCCAACGGGTCCCGAAGCCCCGTCGAGAGGCCTTACGATTCCGGGTGCGGCCGCCCGATTTCCCCTATGGATCTAGCAACCCGCATGCCGCTTTCCGACAGGCATTTGGAGGGGGCATCCGGCACAGATGGCCGTGAGGACGGGCTGGCCCAGGCTAATCGTAGATGCGGAACTGGAAGCGGAAGACGGCCCTGACCTCGGTGGGCTGGTCGTTCACGCGGTAGGGCCGGAAGCGGCACTTGCGCACGGCGGCGGTGGCGGCCTCCTCCAGTTCCCGATCGCCGGTGCTGGAGAGGAGGTCCACCCGGGTGACGGCCCCGGTGACATCCACGGTGGCGACCACGGCGACGAGACCCTCGGCGTTCCGGTCCCGGGCGTTCTCGGGATACTCCGGCCGGACGAGGTCCTGGATCACCAGGTCCTCGGACTGGATCACCGGCGAGCTGCCGCCGTAGAGGACCCGGGCCCGGGCCAGCAGATCCTCGCTGGACTCGCCCGGTCCCTGACCGATGCGGCGGGTGTCGGGGCGGGCATGGGCATCCTCGGAGGTCGCCGCGGCGCTGCGGCCGCCCTTCACCGCGCCGGCCGAGCGGAAGTAGATCGTCGGCTGACCCGGTCGCGGCCCGGGCGGACCGCTCGACTGGAGGAAGATGCGCTGGACGTACTTCTCGCCCCGCTCGAAGCCGAAGTACTCGGGCAGGCGCGAGTCGGCGGTCAGCGGGCCCAGCAGCCCGGGGGTGGTGAGCAGCAGGAGGCCGCCGTGCAGGGCGAGCGCAACGAGACTGACGCCCCCGACGATGAGCGCGAGACGGCGCTCGAAGCGGGCACGTTCCTGGAAGTAGCTCTCGCTGCCATGCGACATGGTACGGCTCCCGGGGAGGTCGTGGGTCAGCGACCCGTCGTCCCGGTCAGTACCGCGCCCCGCTGGGATTCTAGCAGAGTCGCGTGATATTCCGCCCGTGGATCCTCCACCACCACATCTACGGGCCCCGGCTCGGTGCGGGCGAAGCGGATGCGGCCGGACGCGTCCGTCACGAGGACGAACGTGCCGCCGAGCCGGACGGGCGCGCCGGCCAGCGGACGGCCACCGCCGTCGAGCACGGTGAGCGAGTCGGCGGGCCAGGCGGCCCCGGGTGCCCACTCGCGCGCCAGGGCGAGGAAGAGAGCGTAGGCCTCGGTGCGCAGCGCGCCGGGCGCGAGCAGGCGGGCCTCGGCGGCCTCGTCGGCGAGCGAGCCGGCCGAGGCGTACAGGGCAGGGCAGGACGTCTGCTGGATCACGTACTGCGCCTCGTCCGTCACCGCGGGCACGGGCAGGCCCAGCGCCGCCAGTTCGGCCGCGGTGCGCGCGGCCCATGCCCGTCCGACCGCGCTCGAGGGATGGGCGCCGAGTCGCGGCGGCGCCGCGGCATGGGCGATGCGCAGGTAGCGCTCGGCGTGGAACGCCTCGGCCGCCTGCACGCGCTCGACGTCGCTGAGGGCGAAGTCCCCCTCGCGCGTGAGCCGAACCTCGGCGCCGGCGGCCTCGAGGAAGCCGGCGAGGATGCGCGCGCACTCGAGGTCGAGGTTCGCCGCGCGCGTGCCGAGCGGGCCCTGACCGGCGGGATCGCCCCCGCCGCCCTCGGGGTCCAGCACGATGCGCCGGCCGTGCAGCGCCCCGCCGCAGACGGCGACGAAGCGCGGCGGGATGGCCGAATCGGATGGCCATGGACGATAGCCGGCGAGGGCCGGTACGCGGACAGCGCACGAGGAGTCGCGGGGCAGCACCGCGAAGCCGTCGCGATTCAGCCAGGGTTCCGCGTCGGCGCGGCGGCGCAGCCCGGGCGCGTCGCGCAGCAGCGTGTCCGCGGGCATCACGCGCAGGAAGGTGGTGACCGGGGCAGGCGTGGCGTCGCCGACCGCCTGCCGAAAGAAGACCGACACGCTGCCGGCCGCGGGCAGGCGCGACAGCTCGGGCGCGGGGATCTCGCGGAAGTCGAAGCGGGCCTCGGGCACGCGGCGATCGGTCTGCCGTCCGATGCGGGCGTAGCCCCAGCCCTCGCCGTCGGCGATCGTGAACACGGTGTCGCGCGGCAGATCGCCCGGCCGCGACGCGCTCCAGCGGACCCGCACCGTGTCGCGCACCGGCAGGCCGAAGATGTCGCGGGGCTGCAGGCGGATGCCCACCAGCCCGCCGCCCGAATCCACGAGCGCGGGGAAGTCGCGCGCCTCGAGGGTCGCGCACGCCCGCGTCACCGTGAAGGCGAGCTGCTGCGGTCGCGCCGCGCCCTCGCCGGCCAGGCGCACGCTCAGCGTCGCCCGGTGCGGGCCGTTGGCGAGCGGTTCGGCCGGGCGCCACCACAGCGACGCTCCGTCGCGCTCGATCGCGCGCGCGATCCCGTCCACGTCGAGCCGGGCCTCGTCGAAGGCGCCGCCGATGGTGGCCCGCAGGATCGGTCCCCGACCGTCGTCGTCGGGGCCGGCGGCGAAGGCGACGATCGCCGGCACGTGGCGGGCGAAGTAGCGGGCCAGTCCGACGAACAGCGCGTCCGCCTCGAGCCGCAGCCGGTCCGGTTGCCGCAGGCGCCGCTCGACGTCGGGGTTGGTGATGTAGCTGGTCTCGGTGAGCAGGGCGGGGGCGACGCTGGTGCGCAGGATGTAGTAGTTGCCGGGCAGGACGCGGTTGGCGCGGATGCCGACGTTGCGCACCAGGGCGCGGTGCACGTCCTGGGCGGCGTCCAGCGACGGGCCCTCGTCGCCGAGCCGGTAGTAGGTCTGGGTCTCGTTGACGTCGTGGGCGCCGTGCGGATCGGCGTTGTGGTGGATCGAGATCAGCAGGTCGGGGGCGAAGGCCGCGGCCCGCCGGGCGCGCCCGGCCAGGTCGGCGCTCAGCGAGGAATCCGCCGGGCCG
>CAYNPF010000299.1:0-3389 GCA_964398895.1 uncultured bacterium | reverse complement strand
TCGCAGCGCTCCAGCGGCTCGCCGGTGGCCTGCGCCACCTCCTCGAGCGGCGTCGCCAGCCAGCCGCGGTCGTCGAGCGAGCCGACCAGGAACTCCGCCAGCACCAGGTCGCCCGGCGACAGTTCGAGGAAGTGGAGCTGCTCGAGCAGGCTCTCGGCCAGCGTGGTGCGCGTGACCGGCACCTTCTCGAGGAACTCGATCGAGGTCTCCTGCGGCGGCACGTAGACGCGGTCCAGCGCCCCGTCCTGCATGTACTCCGACCAGTCGATCGGGTCCTCGGTGGACGGATCCTCCGCCTCCTCGTTGGCCTTCTCTTCGGGCGAGTCCTCCTTGGCGAGGTCCTCGCTCTCGGTGACCTCGTCCACCTCCTCGAGCAGCGGGTTCTGGATCATCTCCTGCTTGAGGATCTGCTGCAGTTCGAGCGTCGGCACCTGCAGCAGCTTGAGCGCCTGCTGCAGGCGGGGCGTCATGATGAGGGCCGGGCGGAGGCTCAGGCTCAGCGAGGGTTTCATTTCCATGGTGTCGTGGACTCCGTCGGGCGGGGGCCGGGATCAGAGACTGAACTTCTCGCCCAGGTAGATCTCGCGGGCCCGGGCATCCCGGGCCAGTTCCTCGGACGTCCCCTGCAGCAGGATGCGTCCCTCGTACATGATGTAGGCGCGGTCGGTGATGCGCAGCGTCTCGCGCACGTTGTGGTCGGTGATGAGCACGCCCAGCCCGCGCTGGCGCAGGCGTCCGACGATGTCCTGGATCTCGGACACGGCGATGGGGTCAATGCCCACGAAGGGCTCGTCGAGCAGCATGTAGGACGGCTGGCGCGCCAGCGCGCGCGTGATCTCCACCCGGCGCCGCTCGCCGCCGGACAGCTTGTTGGCCATGCGGTCGGCCAGGTGGGTGAGATTGAGGTCCTCCAGCAACTGCTGCAGTCGCGCCGCACGCTCCGCCTTCGACAGGGGCATGGTCTCCAGCACCGCCAGGACGTTGTCCCGCACCGAGAGGCGCCGGAAGATGCTCGGCTCCTGCGCCAGGTAGCCGAGGCCCAGCCGCGCCCGACGGTACACCGGCTCGGCGGTGATGTCGCGGCCCTCGAGCAGGATGCGCCCCCGGTTGGGACGCAGCAGGCCGACGATCATGTAGAAGGACGTGGTCTTGCCGGCCCCGTTGGGCCCGAGCAACCCCACCACCTCGCCGCGCCGCACGTGGAAGGTGACGTCGTCCACCACCCGCCAGCGCCCGTAGTAGCGCTCGAGGCCGCTGGCCACCAGGCCGGCCTCCGGCCCGTCCTCCGGCCGCTCGCCCCCCGGCACCGGTCCCGCCGGGCGGACGTCGGCGGCGCTCATCGCGGACCGCCGGGGCGCTCGACGATGTCGCCGCCGGAGCGGGTCCGTACCGTCGCCTGCACCTTCTGCTTGAACTCGAAGTGCTTGAGGTCGGGGTCGCTCTGGAAGCCGTATCCGGTCAGCACGTCCCCGGCGCGCTCGACCCGCACGATCTGCTCGATCGGCGAGACGATCAACTGCTGCGCGTTCAGGAAGTGCATCTCCTCGGTGGACATGCGCGTCCCCTCGCGGGTCTGCAGCACGACGTGACCGCGGGCGGTCATGTCGTGGGTCTGCAGCTGGATCTCGCCCTCGCGGGCGGTCAGCTCCGAGGACGGCGCCCCCTGCTCGTCGAAGAAGTCCACCCGCACGTTGCGGGCGATGATGAGATTGCGGGCGTTGTAGGTGGCGGCGTAGCGCGAGTAGAGCTTCCAGACGGGCGTGCCCTGGTCGGTCTCGGTCAGCACGAAGTCGCTGACCTCCTGGTCGGGCATCTCCCCCGACGCGGGCGAGGGCGAGGCGGCGCGGTTGGTGCCGCAGCCGGCGAGCCCCAGGAGCAGGGACAGCAGGACGAAGCCGACGGCCCCCCGGTGGAGGCCGCCATGGCGAGACGACACGCGTCCGCGGAAGTCCGTGAGAGTCCGTTCCATCGCTCGAAGCCCACGCTAACAAAGGGGGGGTTGGGTCGCAAGCACGACGAGTGCCAGCGTGTCACATCCGTGAAGACCCATGGAGTTATCGGTACGAAGCGTCCTCGACTTGACGTCCGAACGACGTCCGGGAGCGGATCGCGCCCGCTCAGCGCCCCGCCCGCAGGCAGTCGTGCAGGTGCAGCACGCCGATCGGCGCGCGGTCCTCGTCCACGACCACGAGCGCGGTGATGGCCCCGCCGGGGCGCTCCTCCATGCGGCGCACCGCCGCCGCCACCAGCGCGTCGCGGCCGATGGTGCTGGGCTCGCGGGTCATCACCGCGCCGGCGGTGAGCTCCCAGGGATCGGGGTGCTTCACCAGGATGCGCTTGAAGTCGCCGTCGGTGACGACACCGACCAGCTTGCCGGTGCCGTCCACCACCGTGGTCATGCCCAGGCGCTTGTCCATGATCTCGAGGATCACGTCGCGCAGCACGGTGCCCTCGCCGACCCGGGGCAGCTCGTCGCCCTCGTGCATCAGCTCCTCGACGCGGCGGGCGGCGGCACGGCCGATGACGCCGCCGGGGTGCAGGAAACGGAAGTCCTCGGCCTGGAAGCCGCGCCGCTCGAGCAGCGCCACCGCCAGGCAGTCGCCGACCACCTGGGCCACGGTGATACTGGTGGTGGGCGCCAGGTCCAGCGGGCAGACCTCGCGCAGCGGCCCGGTGACGATGCACACGTCGCTCTTGCGCTCGAGCGCCGAGCCCGGCGTGGCGACCACGCTCACCAGCGGGATGCCGTGACGCTGCAGGTAGGGCAGCAGCGCCAGCAGCTCGTCGCTGGCGCCGCTCTTGGAGAGGAACAGCGCCACGTCGCCGGGCGCGAACAGCCCGGCGTCGCCGTGCACGGCATCGGTCGGGTGCAGGAAGATCGCGGGCGTGCCGGTGCTGGTCAGCGTGGCGGCCAGCTTGTGGGCCAGCAGTCCGGACTTGCCCACGCCCGAGACCACCACCTTGCCGCGGCAGCCGTGCAACGTCTCCACCGCCTGCACGAAGGACCCGCCCAGCCGCGACTCCAGCGCCGCCACCGCGGCGGCCTCGCCGCGCACCACCTCCCGCGCCAGCTCCAGGGGATCACGCGTCATTCGTCCGCCTCGTAGCGGCGCAGCACCTGCGCCCAGGTGCCGTTGTGCCGCAGGATCGCCTCCACCAACTCGCGCGCGGCGCCGCGTCCGCCGCCGCGCCGGGTCACCGTGTGCGCGCGCGCCAGCACCTCGGGCTGCGCGTCGGCCACCGCCACCGCCCAGCCCACGCGCCGCAGCAGCGGCACGTCGGGCAGGTCGTCGCCGAGCATGGCGCACTCCGCCCAGGTCGCGCCCTCGCGCGCCCGCACCCGCTCGGCTACCGCCACCTTGTCGCGCACGTCGAGGTAGCACTCGATG
>CAYNPF010000298.1:0-3404 GCA_964398895.1 uncultured bacterium | reverse complement strand
GTTCATGGAGCTACCGGGCCCGCCCGGCTGGCCCTGGTGAATAATGCAGGCTAGCCCGGGCTATTCATGAACCGCAAGCCGAGGATGTGGGATGGCCGCAGAGGACAAGGAGTACGGCGTGGCCGCGACGCAGTCGGGGTCTGGCACCCCGTCGAGGAGCGGCCACGTCGCACGACGCCGTCATCTGCGGCCAGACCGCGTCCGCAGGCGCGGGCTCATGAATAGTCCGGGCTAGATCGCCGTCGCCGGTGCACCCCGTGGCGCGTATGATATTCTCCGATGTGACGACGGGCCCGGGGTGGTATGCGGCCCCCGGGGGACCGTCGGCACGGCCCCTCGCTAGGAGAGAAGTTCGATGACGAGACCCTCGGTCGTACTCGTCCTCGCCGGCGTCCTGTCGGCGCTGGTGTTGTCTCTTCCCGCGACTACCCGTGAAGCTGGCGCCGGTCCCGATTCGCCCGGCGCCAGACGAGTGCGCTCGTCCCGACGAGCTGTCGCGACTCGACTGCGGACCGAGCGGAGGCTCGTCCTCGCCGACGAGTGGGGCGACAGCGTGATCGTGTGCGGCGACAGCCTCGTGGACCATGCTGAATGGTCGTGCGGTCTGCTCGAGCGGCAAGCCGCGGGGACACGCCACCGCCTGGCCGACGGCACGGTGTTGGTGATGGACAGCGTGACGACCGGCGGCCGGTACGTCCTGGCGGACAGCGCCGTCATGGACCTGGAGAAGGTCCATGGCTACCCGCGCGGTGTCAACTTCAGCATAGGTCCGCCGCGACCGGCGTTCACCTTCACGATCCGCTCCCGACGCCACGTGTGCGCGGTGGTGGCGCCGGAGGTCGCCGGGGTGGGCACCCGTGCGCTGCTGGACAGCCTCGGGCAGACCCACACGGGCCGTAGCGCCGACTGGTCGCATGCGGTGCGCGGCGACGCCGCGACGCTGATCCAGTACCCGCGCGAGTGGTACCGATCGGCCCTGCTGGAGATCGCCCACGGTTGTTGGAACCGCCTGCGCGTGACGTGGGTGGCCTACGACGATGCCTGGTCGGCAAATCCGGAGACGCTCGCCACCGAAGCGGGGATGCTCAGACAGAAGCCGCTCATCCAACTTGGTCGCGGCACGCCGCCGATGGCGACCTGGGATGACGTTCGACGGAGGGGGAGGATCATCGGCTCGGTCGTGGCCGATCCGGTGACCCGGCGCCTCGAGTCCTGCCGGAGTGGATCGGCCGCCAGGTAGGGGCGCCGCGCGAGCCGGACCTCGCCGGGCTTCGCCAACTGGTTCCGGAACCAGTGAAGTTCAGTGACACTGGATCTTACTCGCCCCGGGGCGAGTCAGGATGGAGACATGGGCCCGGTTCGCCCCGGCCTCCCGCCCCGCCTATCCCCGTCGCGCGAAGGCGTGCGGCGCGGGTTGCCGCCCGTGATCCACGTGGACAACGTACCAACTCGGGCGTCAAGGGCGATGGAGGACGACACCATCCCCCAGTGCTCATGCTGAACGCGTGCTCGACCGACGCCTAGGGGTGCACGCGGACGACAAGCACGCGCCCGTCTGATCGCCCCTTGTGGTCGCGGACTATGCACTGCACCCAGGCAACCGTGTCGGTCGGGAGAACGTAGTAGCGGATGAAGACCTGTGTATTGGAGCGAGAGTCGTACAGGTGATGGTCGTCTGGTGGGTTTCCCTTGATGACGAAATGGGCGTCTGTGATCCAATCGTAGAACAACGTATCCCCGTCAGCATCTGATGCCAGACAGGAGACGATCATGGAGTCCTGAGGCCCAAGGACTTCAGGAAAGGACCAGATACTCGAGATGACAGGGGCGTGGTTCACGGGTGGCGATGGCGCAGTTACATCATCCTTCGTGCACGCCAAGACAGCGAGGGCCAGGGCAGCTAGCATCGTCAGCTGGAGGATTCGGAGTGCATTGTGGCCATGCTGTGGCATGTAGAGCCTCTGATGAGTGACCGGAGTTCCAGTTGAGCAGAAGGTGCCAATGCAGAACCGCATCGCCCTGCTCTGGGTGACGGTATCAGAGAGATTGGTGATGTCAAGGAGTATGGGCCGAACGCTGGAAGGGCCGGCGACGAATGCGCAGCCGACGTTCACCTTGACGATCCGCTCCCGACGCCACGTGTGCGCGGTGGTGACGCTGGAGGTCGCCACTCGCTCCAGAGCGAGTCAAGAACGAGACAGGCGCGCCGAACGGGTGCGCGACCTCGTCCCCGCATGAAGACCTCGCTGCCCGTGTCCCCGCGGGAACCGCGCATGCCGCCCGCACCGGCAAGTCGCAATCGGTCCCGCGCCCTTGGTCGGTCACACGGACCGCACACTCACCGATCCCGCCCCGGTCAGCCGAGCCGGATCGGCCGCCCGCCTAGCCCCGTCGCGCGAAGAGCAGCGGGTGCCGCGCCACGAACAGGCCTGCCTGCAGCCGGTCGTTCACGTTCAGCTTGGTCAGCACCTGCCCGACATGCTTCTTGACCGTCGGCTCGCTGATGCCGAGCGCGCGGGCCACGTCGCGGTTCGAGCGGCCCTCGGAGAGCAGCACGGCCACGTCCAGCTCGCGCGGCGAGAGTCCGAAGCGACCGTCGGCGCCCGCGCCCATGCCCTCGCGGCCGAAGGCCAGACCGTGACGCGCCGCGAAGGCCGTCTGCCCGGCGGCCACCGCCCGCACGGCGCGGAACAGCTCCGCGGGATCGGCGCTGCGGCGCAGCGTGCCGAGGGCGCCCTGCGCCATGGCGAGCTGCAGGCAGTCGGTGTCGCCCTCGCAGCGGCGTGGCTCCAGCCGCTCGCCCAGCCTCATGCGCCCGGGCGGGTTCAGCACCAGGCAGTCGGCGACGCCGCGCTCGGAGATGGCGAGGATGCGCAGGCCGGGCAGCGCCGCGCGCACCGCCGGCAGGGCCGCCTCGTCCTTCGTGCCCGGCAGGTCGAGCGCCAGCACCAGCACGGCGGGTCGCGCCTCGGTGCAGCGCCGGATGGTCTCGGCGGTGTCCGCGGCCTGGCCGACGACCTCGAAGTCGCGTTCGCCGCCGAGCAGCACGGCGAGCGCCTGGCGGTCAATGGCGCGGCTCTCGGCGACGACGATGCGGATGCGGGAGCTGGCGCGCGCGCGGGGTCGCGGGCGGTCGGGGCGGGGCTTCATCCTGGGGTTCCTTCGTTCGCGGCGCTGGGCCATGGGTGAGGGTGCGACCGACGGGACCGGGCCGCTGGGGGACGGGCCGTCGGGCGAAGAGCGCCGGATAGTCTACGCCTTTTGGCTACCCTGGCACCACCGATGGGACCAGCGGGGCAACGCGGGCGACGGACGCCGCCGGGGCAGCCAATCGGGCGGCGGCGGGCTCAGCCAACGCGGCCGCGGTCGCGGGGATCGAGCGCGTCGCGCAGGCCGTCGCCGAG
>CAYNPF010000297.1:0-3421 GCA_964398895.1 uncultured bacterium | reverse complement strand
GGTGGACGGCGTTCCCGCGGCGCAGTACCTGCAGGAGCACGCCCTGCGCTACTACCCCGGCAGCACGCCCGCCGGCGGACGGGCCTTCGGCGTGTTCCTCTTCCTGCGCGGCCCGCTGCACGAGACGGTGCGGCTGACGCTCGGCAACGCCGCGGGGGCGCCGCGCGTCGTCACCGTCACCCGCGGCGAGCGGCAGCGCGACGGCAGCCCGTTCAGGTTCCGCATTCGCGACGCTTCGCCGTCGCTCGAGACGCGTCGGCTCGCCGGCGGCATCGTCTACCTGAAGCTCGCCACCTTCGTTGACGAGGCGCTCCCGGCCGCCTTCGACTCCACGCTCGATCGCCTGGACCCCGCGCGCGTCGGCGGCATGATCCTCGACGTGCGCTACAACATGGGCGGCAACGACAACAACGCCTATCCCCTCGTCGCGCGCCTGGTGGAACAGCCCGTGCTCGGCTCCACCTGGCGGACCCGCGAGTACCGCCCCGCGTTCGCCTCGTGGGGGCAGCCGGAGACCTTCTACCAGGGGGACACCGCGCGGATCGAGCCCTCGGAGCGGCCGCACTACCGCGGGCCGCTGGTCGTCCTCATCGGGCCCAACACCCTGAGCACCGCCGAGGACTTCCTGGTGCCGCTCGACTTCGCCGGGCGCGCCCTGTTCGTCGGCGAGCCCACCGCCGGTAGCACCGGCAATCCCGTCAACGTGCGCCTGCCCGGCGGCGGGCTCCTGCGGGTCTGCTCGAAGCGCGACCTCTACCCCGACGGCCACGAGTTCATCGGCCGCGGCATCCAGCCGGACGTCGCCGTCCAGCCCACCGCGGAGGGCATCCGCGCCGGCCGCGACGAGGTGCTGGATCGGGCCATCGAGGTGCTGCGCGACTGGCCCCGCTACCAGTCGCTCGTGACCTACCGCCGCACGGACTGAGCGCGCGAGCGCCCCCGCAACACGGCGCCCCTGCCGGATCTCCCCGGCAGGGGCGTCAACACGTCGGGCTCGTCGCGATCGTCGAGCCGGGCGCGCGCTCGGCGCGAGATGGTCGAGCTACACGGAATCCAGCCGCCGACCTCCCGGTGGCACCACCGTTCCGGCGGGACGAATCCTGACCTCCGCCCTACCGCGTCCCCGCCGCCGGGGCGCCGCCCAGCTCCTTCCACAGGAACGTGTAGGCCAGCGCACCCATGAACGCGCGCTGGGTGTTGTTCGCCGCGCCCGCGTGCCCGCCCTCGACGTTCTCGTAGTAGAGCACGTCGTGCCCCTGCGCCTTCATCCGCGCCACCATCTTGCGCGCATGTCCGGGGTGCACGCGGTCGTCGCGGGTGGACGCGGTGAAGAGCACGGGCGGGTACTTCACCTCCTGGCGGACGTTCTGATAGGGCGACCAGGGGCGGATGAACTCCCACTGCCGCGGGTCGTCCGGGTCGCCGTACTCGTCCATCCACGACGCTCCCGCCAGCAGCCTGTGGTAGCGCCGCATGTCGAGCAGCGGTGCCTGGCAGACGATGGCGCCGAACAGGTCGGGCCGCATCGTCAGCATGTTGCCCACCAGCAGCCCGCCGTTCGAGCCGCCCATGCAGCCCAGGTGCTTCGGCGTGGTGACCCCGCGCCGCACGAGATCCTCCGCGACCGCGATGAAGTCCTCGTAGACCCGGTGCCGACCGGCCTTCACTCCGGCCTGATGCCACCTGGGACCGAACTCCCCGCCGCCGCGGATGTTCGCCACCACCAGCACGCCGCCCCGCTCGAGCCAGCCCACGCCCTGCGTCGCGCTGTACGAGGGCAGCTCGGCGACCTCGAAGCCGCCGTAGCCGGTGAGCACGGTCGGCACGTCCCTCCCCGCCCCCGCCGGCGCGACCTCGAAGTACGGGATGCGCGTGCCGTCCTTCGAGACCGCCTCGTGCTGGCTCACCACGTCGCTGCCCCGATCGAAGAAGGCGGGCGTCTGCTTGAGCTTCTCGGGCGCGCCCCCGCCGACCGTGGCCAGCGACAGGCTCGTCGGCGTGAGGAAGTCGGAGCTCGTCAGCCAGAAGTCGTCGGACTCGCGGTAGTCCACCGGCGAGGCGCTGATCTCGCCGATCTCCGGCAGGCCCGGCACCGGCGTACGCGTCCAGCCGCCTTCGCCGTGGCGCACCACGTAGACGCGGCTGCGGACGTTGTCGAGCGCGCTGAGGAGGACGGCGTTGCGGGTCGTGGACCAGGAGTCGAGCGAGATGCGCTCGCTCGGCTCGAACAGCACGTCGAAGCCGCGCTGGCCGGCGAGGAAGTCCTCCAGCCGGATCGCGATCAGCGAGCCCGCCGAGTAGGTCGTTCCGCCGACGTTCCAGTCCGTGCGCAGCCGGAGCAGAAGCCACTCGCGGAACGTGCCGGCGTCGGCGTCATCGGGCTTCTCGATCTTGATCAGCCGGCCGTCCCGGCGCAGGAACAGCTCGTTCGCGTAGATGGTGATGCTGCGCTGGACCCAGTCGCGCTCGAAGCCCGGCGTGTCGTCATGCCACGCGTCCGCGCCCACGTCGCTGGCCGGGCACTCGTACACGAGGCTCGCCGCGGAGAGCGGCGTGCCCCGCCGCCACTCCTTCACGACGCGCGCGTAACCGGAGCTGGTCATGGTGGACGAGTCGAAGGCGAAGCCCACGTAGAGCCGGTCCCGATCAATCCAGCCGGCCGTGCTCTTGGACTCGGGGAGCGCGAAGCCGTCCGGAACGAAGGCGCGAGTCACGAGGTCGAACTCCCGCACGACCGTCGCGTCGGCGCCGCCGCGCGAGAGCGAGACGAGGCAGCGCCGGAAGTCGGGCGACAGCGACTGCGCCCCCTCCCAGACCCAGTTCTGGCCCTCGGCCTTGGCCAGTGAGTCCAGGTCCAGGACGATCTCCCAGGACGGCTCGGCCTTGCGGTACTCCTCGAGCGTGGTGCGGCGCCAGACGCCGCGCTCGTGCTGCCGATCGCGCCAGAAGTTGTAGTAGCGGTCACCGATCTTGCTGACCGAGGGGATGCGCGCGGTGGAGTTCAGGATATCCAGCAGGCGGGCGTCCAGAGCCTTGAAGTCGGCGGAGCCGGCCAGCTCCTTCGTGCTCTCCTGGTTCATCCGGTTCACCCAGTCGAGCGCCTTCTTGCCGGTGATGTCCTCGAGCCACAGTCCGGGGTCGGCGGCCGGCGCGGCCAGCGCCAGCCCGAAGGGCAGCAGCATGCTCAGCAGGGGCAACAGGAGGAGACTCGGCTTCATGGGATCCTCGGTCGGGTGGGTGGGGACTACGATGGCGCTACTCTCCCAGACCGGCGACGTCCGCACCAGCCCACGGGGACCACCGCCCACCGCGGGCGCACGACCGCGGCACGACGGTGGCGCCGCCATGACCGGCGGCCGACCGCTCCCACGCGGCCCGGCGCCTCCCTGCCTCGCGGGTTCCCGCACCGTACCCGCACAAT
>CAYNPF010000296.1:0-3425 GCA_964398895.1 uncultured bacterium | reverse complement strand
AACCACCATGGCCACGGCCAACCCGGTGCCAAGGTAGATCGCCGCCACCTTCCAGCCGAACAGGCCGAACAGCAGCACCAGCGCCACCTCGTTCACCATCGGGGCCGAGATCAGGAACGAGAACGTCACCCCCAGCGGCACGCCCGCGGTCAGGAAGCCGATGAAGAGCGGCACCGCCGAGCACGAGCAGAACGGCGTCACCACGCCCAGCGCCGCCGCCAGCACGTTGCCCAGCGACTCCCGGCGGCCGGCAAGAATGGCCCGCGTCCGCTCGGGCGTGAAGAACGACCGCACCACGCCCACGCCGAACACCACCAGCACCAGCAGCAGCAGGACCTTCGGCGCCTCGTAGACGAAGAAGCCCACCGCGCTGCCGAAGGCGGTCGCGGGGGAGAGGCGCAGCAGGTCGAGGGTCAGCGAGGCCGCGGCGCGCTCGAGCACCGCGTAGAGCGCGATCCAGGCCAGCAGCGCCAGCGCGAGCCATGGCCCGAGCCGGACCTGGCGGCCGCGGGTCGCCCTCGTGGCGGCGGCGTCACGCATCCGCGAGCCCCGCGGCGCGCGCCCGCGCCTCGTCGCGCGGGAAGTAGCGCCGCCGGAACCACAGCGCCACGTTCACCAGGCCGATCAGCGCCGGCGCCTCGACCAGCGGGCCGATCAGCCAGTTCTGCACCAGCGAGAGCGCCAGCACCCGGCCGTTGCGGAACACCCGGCCCATCTCCTCGTAACGCACCCGCGCCAGCGGCGGGTACATCATCAGGATCAGGCCGATGGCGATGGGGATGGAGGTCGTGCCCACGCTGTAGCGGTTCAGGAACGGGACGACGCCGGGGAAGAGGTAGCCAGCGCCGACCCCGACCGCCATGGCGAGGAAGATCCACAGCGTCAGGAAGCGGTCGAGGAAGGAGAGGCGGCGACCGGCCGTCGGCTTCGTCCCGTCGCTCACGTGCGCGGCCGGACGGCCCGGAGCAAGGCGCCGGAGCAGCCGTCCGCCGCGCGGTCCCTCCGTCGCATCACGTCCCGCAGATCGTCGGTCACGGCCGTCTCCCTCGCGGTCGCGGGCGGCAGAGCCGGATCACGGCCCGCGCCTCGACCGCCTGACTGCGCGTGCAACACTCGGCGACCAGGAACTTCAGCAGTTCCTCGAGCACGGCGGTGTTCGCGAAACAGCGCAGGAACGTGCTCTCGCGCCGCACCGTCACCAGCCCCTCGGCCTTGAGGCGCTCGAGGTGGTGGGAGAGCGTCGAGGGCGGGATGCCGATCGCCGCCTGGATGTCGCCGACCACCATGCCGTCGGGATGGGCGGAGAGGAGCAATCGGAGGATCTTCAGCCGACATTCCGTTCCCAGCGCCGAGAACACCTCGGCGTAGCGGGCGCTCGGCTCGGCGCGTTTCGGGGTCCGTCGGGAGGTGGCCATACTTCGACTCTAGCCGAACCATGGAACCATGGCAAGCCCGGCCGGTCGGCGCCGCGCCGGCCCGGCCGAGGGAGACCGGCCGCGACCGCCACGGGCAAGCTGGGCGCGGGCTCTCCATGCGACCGGCAGTTCGCCGGGCGTTGCCGGATCCACGTGGCGAGCGCTGTCATCCTCGCTTTGCACTCCCGCCGCCTGTCACAACATATGGATTGTAACGGCCTCTCGGCGGGAGTAGCTTCGTCTTTCATCGTGAGAATGCCCCTGGGGGGCGTCATCGTCGCGGAGCAACTGGTCGCTCCTCCCATATTCGGCGTCGTCTGCGCCCCACCACGGTCGATCGCTGAAGGGAGTGCCCTTACGCCATGGCAGCCCTGGCCTTGCTCCTGCTCGTCGCAGTACTCGTCCTCTCCTCTCTGCTCGTGCGGCAACTGTACCGTGCGGCCAGCGCGGGTACCCGCTCCCGCGATCCCGGATCACTGCCCGATCGCCTGGACGCCATCGAGGCCGGCCACCTCGCGCTGCTGCGCCGCGTCGAGGCCCTCGAGAAGCAGGGTCGTCCGACGTCGCCATCGTCGGAGCTTCCGCTCCCCGGGGACCATACGCTCCCGATTGCCCCTGGGCTGGTATCGCGAAGGCGCTTGCGCATGCGCGAGCGCACGCACGAGTCGTCTTCTGGCTGCTGGTGCTTGCACTCGGCCTATGGTGCACGCTCTGTGTGGCACTGACTCTCCCGACGCTCCTGTGAACAGGTGCATTTCAGCAGGCTGCGTCCTGGCGTGCGGCAGGATCGGCAACGGGGGGCAGATGCAGATCCGAAGGAAGGCGCGGCAAGGAAGGCGTGGAGGCGTCGCAGATCGCGCACGCGAGCATGTCCTCGATGCCCTCAGGCGGGGCACGGTCGGCGACGTTCTGACCGCGTTGGATCGCGTCCCCCGCGCACCACAGACCGAAAGGACGTATCGGCTCTACCGGGTTGCCGTGCTGCAAGTCATAGGAGCGCGGCAGCGCCTTGACCCGGAGATGGAGGCATTGCGTCGCCGGTGGCCAAGGGACGTCGAAGTCCTGGGCGAGGTGGCTGAGTGGTACTCCGACAGGGGCGAATCCGCTCGATGCGCGGCCTGGGCGAACAGAGGGCTGCGGCTGCTCAAGGGGCGACGTCTGGGGAGTTGGACGAAGGAGCATCTCGAGAAGTTGCTGCTGCTGAAGGCCGACGCGGAGGCGGCGATGGGGATGAGCCAGCGGGCCAGGAAGACGCTGATCGCCGGCCTCGTGCGCCTGCCAGACGCCCGGGAGTTGGCCAATGGACTCCACCGGCTCTGGGATGGCGACAAGGTGTGGCATTCGGTCTACGGTTCCATGAGCCTGCATCGCCCTGGTCGTCGGGCTATGCGTCGTGGCGGGCGGCGGCCCCGACCCCGGGCACAGACCGAGGGGTGACTACCCCGGCGGAGTCCACCAGATGTGGCACACGTTCGCGTGTCGGTGGGTCGAACGGGGCGGCAATCCGGCCGCCCTGCAGCAAGTCCTCGGGCATGGCGACAGCACCACGACGCAGCGGTACTCCAGGCTGAGCGACCAGCCGGTGACGCAGGAGGCGGAGAGGCTGGTGGCGGGAGGAGGGTCGTAGTGGACCGACGCACGGCAAGGAGACTTCAAGGCCTGCTGGCTGAACGCAACTGGGCAGCGGCCAAGCGAGTGCTCAAGGCCGAACTGAAGCAGGCGGGAGACCCACACTGGTACCTCACGAGGCTCTGCTGGGTGGCGGGGTGTGAGGGGCAGGGCAGGAGGGCCGTACGGTACTCGGAGAAGGCCCTCGCCGCGCAACCGGGGTGCCCCATAGCCCTCTGGGACCATGCGGGAGCTCTCCTTCTTGCGGGCAGGTCAACGGCCGCATACGGCGTCTACCGTCAGCTTCCTAAGCGGGACCCGCATGAATACAGGTCGGCATCGGTGTTTGGAGTGTCCCCCGTTCCTGAGGCCACGGATTATGGCAGGATGCCCCGGTCCCCG
>CAYNPF010000295.1:0-3443 GCA_964398895.1 uncultured bacterium | reverse complement strand
GATGGAGGCACTCGTCGTGTTGCCGAACCGCCCGCCCGCGCTGATCACCCGCCCCTTGAAACCGCGCGCCTGCCAGAGTCGGACGATGGAGTCGTTGAGCGTGAGGTTCGCCTCGTGCAGCACGGCCAGCTCCAGGCTGTCCATGGCCCAGCCCGCCTTCGCCAGGGCCGCCTCGATCGCGGGACCGCCGACGAAGGGCACGAGCACCTCCCGGACCGCGGCGCCATCCATCTTGAGGCGGTGGGCCCCGGAAGCCCGCTCCCAGAGTGACGGGGACGGGTGTCGCGAACCGCCGGCCGGGGTCAGGATCGTCTTCGCCCGGCTGCCGTCCAGCCACCCCCAGAACTGCGACGGCGCGAACCAGTCCTCCGCCGCGGGAACGGCGACGCACAGGGTCGCGGTGCCCGCATCGCCGAGGACCGTGGCGAAGCTGCGGTCGCGCCAGTTGATCGTGGCGCTCATCCGATCGGCGCCCACGAGCAGGATCCGGCGCGCCAGCCCGCCGCGGATCAGCCCGTAGCAGAGCAGGAGCGACGACACCCAGCTGCTGCACGCCAGCGAGACGTCCGCACCGTTCAGCTCGCGCGGGACGGCGCCCTGCCAGGCGGGAATGCCCAGCTCCTCCTGCAGCAGCGCCGCGTCCGGCGGGCTGTAGAGATAGGAGGGCGTGACGCTGGCGACCACGATGGCATCCACCTCGTCCCGGGCCCGACCCGAACGCTCGAACAGCAGCCGGGCCGCCCGCGCCGCCAGATCGGCGGTGCCTTCGCCCTCCTTGCAGAAGCGTCGCTCGCCGAAACCGATGAAGCGGCGTACCCAGCGGTCGCTGGTCTGGAAGAGCTTCTCCTCCTCGGCACCCAACTCGCCGTCGCCGCTGCTCTTGCGCTGCGCGCGCAGGCGCATGCGCTCGAGACGAAGCCGCGCGGCCACGCGGGAGTTGCTCCAGGCGTCCTCGGGGACGTAGGCGGCCAGCCCCTCGAGGCGCATTCCACGGACTTCTGAGTCCACGTTCGTCCTCCGTCCTCTCGGGGTTGGGCCCTGGTGGCTGTGTGAGGACCGGAGAGTACTCCATGCGGCCCCGCCCCGCGACCGCTGCCGGAGCCCGCGCGAATCCGGGCGCGCTCGCCGGGGAGGGGCGGAGCGAGCAGCGGGCGCGTGACTCCAGGGCCGGAGTCTGCAATCATGGGCGGTTCGGAGCCGCAACCCGGGATGACATCGAACTCCCACACGTGATTTCCCCGCGAGAGGAGCACGCATTGGCAGGACGGAATCGGCCTTCGTTCCTCAAGAAGCAGAAGGAAGAGCAGCGCCGCGCCCGCGCGAACCGCAAACGTGAAGAGCGCCGGGCGCGCAAGCACGCGACGCAACTCGGCGAGCCGGATCCCACGGCGCTCGACGGCGCCCCCGAGCCCGGCGACCTGGACGCGCTGGACGAGACCTCGACCGACGAAGGCGCGACGGAAGCGCCCGCAGCGGACGACGAGCCCGCCTAGCCGGGACTCGGCGACATCGTCGCGCGGCGCTCTTCGCGGGGCTGGCCGCCCGGCACGGAGGAAGCGGGCCAGGTCCGCCGGTGGGAAACCGGGGCCGGCGCCAACCCGGGCGCAGCACCGGGGGCCTCACGGCTCAGTGCGTGAAGAACCAGGCTCCGCCGCCGAGAATGAGCACGGCCGCGCCCCGGCGCACCCAGCCCATCGCACTCTGGAGCCGACCGGGCCGGGCGAGCGCGGCAGCCGCCCCCACGGACGTCCCGGCCACGAGCAGCAGGAGCGAGTGCCCGAGCCCGTAGGCGAAGAGCAGGCCACCCGCCGCCGGCGGACCGATCTGCGGGACCAGCCCCAGCAGCACGAGCAGCACGGGCCCCGTGCACGGCAGCGAGACCAGGCCGAAGACGAAGCCCAGGACCACCGCGCCGACGGCCCCCGCGGCGCGGGCGGCGGCGGCGGGCACCGGGATGGCCGGCAGATGGAACCAGCCCAGGAGCTGCACGGCCGCGACGAGGCACACGCCGGCGACGACGTAGCGCCACCAGGGGGCGGCGAGCAGGCTCGTCGCGCTGGCGAAGATCGTGAAGAGCAGCGCCAGCTCCAGCGCGAAGCCCACCACGAACAGCACCGAGAAGCCGAGCGTCCTGCGCCACGGCCGCTCCCGCGGACCGCGTCCCACCAGGCCCGCCGAGAAGCCGACGAGGAGTGGCACCATGGCCAGCACACACGGGTTGACGGCGGTGAGCGCGCCGCCGAGGAAGGCCGCCAGGGGCGCCCAGGCGGGGCTGTGGGCGATGACGCCCGCCAGGTACTCGCCCAGGCGTTCGAGCTGACTCATGCCGGCTTCTTCGCCCTGGCCGGACGCGGGATCACGCCGAGGCTGTCGCGGAACACCCGCTCGATCTCCTCGCGAGGGAAGAAGCCCTCGTGCCGGAATCGCTCGCGGCCCGCGCGATCGTAGAAGATCTGCGTGGGAATCAGCCGGATGCGGTAGGGCCGACCCGCGTCGGGATTCTGCCAGACGTCCACGAACTGCACGTCCACCACGCCGGCGTAGTCCGCCTTGAGCTCCGCGAGGATGGGAGCCATGCGCTTGCACGGGATGCACCGGTCCGCCCCCAGGTCCACCAGGCGCGGGAGCGAAGCGGAGGCGGCAGGGGGCGCCGTCCCGGGCGCCTTGCCGGCGACGATGGGCGAGGCGACCAGCACGGAAGGCCCGAGAAGCAGTGCGAGGGCGAAGCCGACACGACGATTCACGGGAGCTCTCCTTGCGCGTGAGCGCCCCCGTCACGAAGCGCTCCGTGGGCGCCGGTTCAGGACAGCAGTTCCTTGAGCTGCTCGACCGAAGGCACCCGACCGGCCAGCTTCACCTGGCCGTCCACCACCAGGGCCGGCGTGGACATGACGCGGTAGCCCACGATCACGTTGAGATCGGTGATCTTCTCGATCTGGCACTCGAGCCCGAGTTCCTGCGCGGCGCGCTGCGTGCGCTCGTAGAGCAGGTTACAGTTCGCGCAGCCGGATCCCAGCACCTCGATGTTCGTCATGACGATCTTCCCCTCGGGTCCGGCGCCACGCGCCCCGACGGCGCGCCGCGCCTCAGACCAGCCAGTTGAACAGGTAGCCGACGGCGATGATCCCGAGCGAGACCACCCCGAGGAACACGGCGATCAGCGCGGGGCGGAGCACCTTCCGCAGGATGACGGTCTCGGGCAGCGACAGGGCGATCACCGCCATCATGAACGCGAGCACGGTGCCCAGCGCCGCACCCTTCTCCAGCAGCGCCTGGACGACCGGGATGATCCCCGCGGCGTTCGAGTACATCGGCACGCCGATCAGCACCGCCAGCGGCACCGACCACCACGCGCCCTTGCCCATGATCGCCGCCATGAAGTTCTCCGGCACCCAGCCGTGGATCCCGGCGCCCACCGCGATACCGGCGAGCACGTAGGGCCA
>CAYNPF010000294.1:0-3444 GCA_964398895.1 uncultured bacterium | reverse complement strand
TCGAGCCCGCGATCAGCAGCTCGCCCCCGTTCGCCACCGTCACCGCCACCGTCGGGTCCACCAGGTCCCCGAGCCAGAGCCTGCCGCGCCCCCAGTCCTGGTTCCACGTCGCACCGGTGTACGAGTCCACGATCGCGCGGCTCCACAGGAATTGCTTGACGAAGGAGGGAGAGACCGCACCGTACTTCTGCAGGAGGAGCGCCGCCGCCCCGGTCACGTGGGGGGCCGCCATGCTCGTGCCCTGGTTGATCGTGTGCTGAAGGCTGTCGCCGATGTTCACCGAGCCGCCGCTGGCGCACGTCGGCGTGACGTCCTGCGTCAGCGTGGAGATGATGGCCGATCCCGGCGCCGCGATGTCCGGCTTCTCCCGGCCGTCGCGCGACGGGCCCGGGCTCGAGAACGGCGACAGGTTGTTCGCCGTGACCGCGCCGGTGAAGTACAGGCTGTAGCCGTTGCAGTCCGTCCAGGTGCGCCGCGTCGTCCACGACGCCGTCGTGACCAGGGAATCGGCGTTGCCCGGCTCGCTGACCAGGTAGGAGTTCGTGTTGTTGTAGCTGAACGTCGCGGTCAGGCTGGTGGTGGACACGTAGTAGCGCCACAGGTCCACCGCCCCGTTCGCCGTGACCGACACCGGCGTGACGTAGATCGTCCACACGCCGGTGATCGCGCCGACGCCGCTGCCGAGGCTGCGCAGCTCGATGTAGACCTCGCGGTCGCCCCGCGACGTCAGCGACAGCCCGTTCTCCACGTAGACCCGGCCGTTCACGCCGGTCGTGTCGCCGGGGTAGTCCTTGTTGGCGGCCCCGAAGGCGATCGGCCCGATGATCTTGTTGCCCGGCGAGCGCAGGGTCACGCTGATCCGGTTGGGGGCATTGTAGTACCCGTCAATGGAGAGCGACCGACCGCTGGTCGCACCATTGCCCACCGTGAGCTTGATGCTGTCCGGCGTGGAACCGACCACGACGCGCGCGTGCTGGTTCGAACCCCGCTCGTTGCCGGCCGACTTGACGATGATCCGGCCCGGCCCGGTCAGGGCGCTCAGACCGCTCTCGAACGCACTGCTGCCGTCGTGCGGCCCGTAGTGAGAGCCGAGCGAGAGGTTGACCGCGCAGTTCCTCCCCAGCGCCGCAGCCCGCTGGAAGATGTAGCTGACGCCGTCGAGGATCGCGGTCGTCGTCGAGGTCGTCTTGACCATCAGCAGGTCGGCCCTCGGCGCCATCCCCGCGTAGGTGTAGGGCAGGAACCCGTACCCCGTCTGGCTGCCGTCGCCGCCGAGGATGCCCATCACGTGCGTGCCGTGGCTGTTGGTGTCGGTCTCGGTGCACGTGTTGGCGTCGATCTGCGCGCTCGACCACTCCGAGCCGTAGCTGAAGCCGGCCGGAGCGGTGCCGTTGATGCTCTGGTCCCAGATGCTGACGAGGCGCGTGTGCCCGGTCGGGTCGTCGAAGTCGCCGTGGCCGTAGTCCACCCCGGTGTCCACGTCGCCGACCAGCACGCCGGCGCCGTTCAGACCGGTGAACCCGGGGCCGGGACCGCGCAACGCGCCGGCGTTCACGGCCGCGGTGCTCAGGTCGAGCTCGGGCTGGCAGGTCGCCGCCCCCTCGATGCGGCGCACGCCCGGCAGCGCGGCGATCGTGCCGATCGCGTCGGCCGGCACGTAGGCGGTGAAGACGTCGCCGGCCCGCGTCCGCACGCGCGCCCCGGCCGCCTCGAGTTCGCCCCAGTTCACGTCGCCGACGATGAACACGTCGAGTTCGCCCCCCGTGGACACCGACATCCCCTCCAGCGCCACCTGGGCCGCCGGAGCGCCCCGCTCCAGTTCCGCGAGGGCGGCCCGGGCACGCGCATCCAGCTTGCTCGACCCCGCCAGGACGGGGCTGGCCGCGAACAGCGCCAGTGCGACGAGGACGCAGGGACGTAGTGGACGATTCATGGCTACCTCGCTGGGATGAGGAGAACCGCATGGCCGACCGGGGGTGCCGGAGGAAGCAGAGAGGCCCGCAGGCTACCCACGCCCCGCGAGGGCGCCACGGAAATCGGACGACATTCGGGCATGGCCCGCCGAACGCGGGAAGGGCGCAGGTGGATGCACCCGCGCCCCTCCCAGCACCCCACCGGATCCCCGGCCGGCTTCCCGACCGTCGGCCCCGGCTACGCTTCCTGCCCCCAGGGAACGAGGACGATCTTGCCGGCGTTGCCCGACCGCAACAGCTCGATACCCTCGGCGACCTTCTCCATCGGCATCACGTGGGTGATCGCCGGACGCACGTCCAGCCGGCCGCTGCGCAGCAGCGTGTCCATCTGCATCCAGGTGCCGTACATCCGCCGCCCGGCGATGCCGTGGATGGTCAGCCCCTTGGACACGATCAACTCGCTCCAGTCCAGGGGGAACGGCTCCCGCGGCAACCCGAGCAGGGACAGCCGGCCGCCGTTGCGCAGGGCGGCCAGCCCGTCACGGATCGCCTTCGGGTTGCCGGACATCTCCAGCACCCCGTCCAGTCCCCGCCCGCCGGTGAGTTCGGCCACGCGGGCGACGAAGTCCTCGCGGCCCGAGTCGATCACCGCGTCCGCCGCCATCCGGCGCGCCACCTCCAGCCGGTACGGCGCCACGTCCGACGCGATCACCTGCGCGGCACCGGCCGCCCGCGTCACCCCGATGGCGAACAGGCCGATCGGGCCGCAGCCGGTCACCGCAATGCGGCACGCCGACTGCTCCCCGGCAAAGGCGGTGTGCACCGCGTTGCCGAGCGGTTCCATGATGCTCTGTACCTCGAGCGGCACGTTCTCCGGGACGCGCCAGGCGTTCACCGCCGGCGCCACCGCGTACTCGGCGAAGCCGCCGTTGACGTGCACGCCCAGGATCTTCGTGTCGGTGCAGACGTGCGCGTTCCCGGTCCGGCACGGCCGGCACCGCCCGCACACGATGTGGCTCTCGAAGGAGACGCGCTCGCCCAGAGTGAACCCCGCCACTCCCTCACCCCAGCCGATGATCTCGCCCACGAACTCGTGCCCGATCACGACCGGGGGCCGGATCCGATTCCGGCTCCAGGCGTCCCACTCGTAGATGTGCAGGTCGGTGCCGCAGATGCCGGCACGCAGCACCCTCAGCAGCAGCTGCCCGGGGCCCGCCGTGGGCACCGGCACCTCGTGGATCTCGACTCCGGGCCCCGCCTTCGCCTTGAGCACGGCCTTCATCGTGCCCCCGGGGGCGGTCCGGGGCGTTCGCATCTCCTCCCTGCCATTCGCAGCGGTCATCGCGGCAGCACCTCGCGCAGAGCCTCACCGGTGTACGACCCCCGCGCGCGGCTCACCGCTTCGGGGGTGCCGGTGGCGATCACGGTACCGCCGCGCTCGCCACCCTCCGGACCCAGGTCGATCAACCAGTCGGCTGTCTTGATCACGTCCAGATTGTGCTCGATCACCACCACGGTGTTGCCGCGCTCC
>CAYNPF010000293.1:0-3450 GCA_964398895.1 uncultured bacterium | reverse complement strand
TTCAGCTTCTCGAGGAAGCGGCGGAGTTGCTCGGCCTTCTCCTCGTCGCTAGCCTCGCCCTCAGGCTCCTCGGGCGGCTCCTCGCCTCCCTCCTCCACGGCGACCTCGCGGGGCGGCTCCTGGAGCAGCTCCTCGTTCACGAAGATCGGCGCTTTGGCCCGCAGCGCCAGGGCGATCGCGTCGGAGGGACGCGCGTCCACCGACAGCGTCCCGGCCGGCCCCTCCACGATCACGTTCGCGTAGAAGGTGTTCTCGCGCAGCTCCGCGACCACGACGCGGGTCACGTGGGCCTGGAGGCCCTCCACGATCCGCACCAGCAGATCGTGGGTCAGGGGCCGGGGGAAGGGCTCGTCGGCGAGCACGCGGCGGATGGCCTGCGCCTCGCCGGGACCGATCCAGATCGGCAGGATGCGCTCTCCCCCGGTCTCCCGCAGGATGACCACGTTCTGCTGGGTCTTGTGCTCGAGGATGAGCCCGTTGACCCCGGCCTCGACGACCTTCATCGCTTCCCCGGCGCGCCTCCGGCCGCCTCCGGCGTCGGCGCGACGTGGGTGGAGTCCACCCCGGGCACGTCGAACGGCGGCGCCTCCTCGGTGCGCATGTGCTCCACCATCCACTTCGCCGACTCGGCGAGTTCCGACTTCGGGTAGCGCGCGAGCAGCTCGCGGAAGGCCTGCTCCGCCTCGTTGTAGTCCTTCAACTCCTCGGAGTTCACGAAGCCGATCATGAACTGCGCCTGCGGGCTGACGTCGCTGTCGGGGTAGTCCTGGAGCAGCGCCCGGTAGGCGGCGATGCGCTCGTGCGGATCACCGATCTCCTGGGCCGCCTTGAACACCTCGCGCGGCTCGCGCTTCTGCGCCACGAACCCGTGGATCGCCGTCGTGTCCGGCGACACGCCGAGCGTGCGCTTCGCCTGCTCGAGCAGTTCGCGGTAGTGGTCCTGGGTGTGCTGGTTGCCGAGCTGACGCATGATCGCCGGCCGCATGGCCTCCAGCGGACGCGTCCCCTCGGGGTGCACCTCGTCCACGCGGACGACGTGCCAGCCGCGCGCGCTCTGGAACGGCCCGCCGATGCGGCCGGCCCCGAGCGTGAACATGGATTCGGCCAGCGCCGGCTGCCGCCCGAGCGACGCGAAGTTGCCGTCGCGCGTGATGGTGCCGAGCAGACCGGCCGCAGCGCGCGTCATGCTGTCGGTCGAGAAGCGGGTCACGAGCTTCGCCCAGTCCTGGCCGCTGCGGGCGAGCTTCAGCACCTGCTGCGCCTGCGCCGCGGTGGCGGTCTGGATGTGCCGCGCCGTGACGGTGGCCGGCGTGCGGAAGTCGGCCTGGTGCGCCTCGTAGTAGCCCCGGACCTCCGAGTCGCTCGGCGCCGGGCTGTTCGCCATCGCCTCGTTCAGGTAGGTGCGGATCAGCAGGTCGCGGCGCTGCGTCTCGAGCTGCTGCTGCACCTGCGGCCGCTCGCCGACGCCCGCGCGCTGCGCGGTGACCAGCCACACGCGCTCCTCGATCAGGTGATCGAGCAGGCGCTGCCGCCCGTCGGGCGTCGCGAACTGCGCCCGCGAGGCCTCGGGAATCTCCTCGATGCGTCGCCGCACGTCCTCGGCGGTGATCGCCCCGCCGTCGAACCGCACCAGCACCGTCGAGGTGTCCGCCGGCGCCGCGACCTTCGCCGCCGCGCCGCGCTTCGCCGGGGTCCGGCTCGTCCGGGCCGCGCCGGCCGCTCCCGCCACCAGCAGCAGGAGCAGCGCCATCGTCACGATGCGCCGCACGCCCCGCACGTCGGTCATGAGCGCACCACCCACACCTTCACGGTGGCGGTGACCCCGCCGAAGTACCGCACCGGCACCTCGTAGCGACCGAGCTGCTTGATGTGGTCCGCGAGCTCGATCTGGTGCTTGTCCACCACGTGGCCCGCCCGCGCCAGCGCCTCGGCGACGTCGGCATTGGTGACCGACCCGAACAGCGTGTCCTCCTCGTTCGCCTGCGAGGGCAGGTTGATCTCCACCCCGTCCAGCTTGGCCGCCTGCTCGCGGGCCTGCGCCAGCAACCGGTCCTCCTGGTACTTGCGCTGCCGCTGCAGCTCCTGGAACAGGTTGGCCGCCTTGTCGCCCGCGGGGATCGCGAGCTGGCGGGGCAGCAGGTAGTTGCGGGCGTAGCCCGACTTCACGTGGACCAGGGCACCCTTCGCGCCCACGCCCTTCAGGTCTTCCAGCAGGATGACATCCATCAGCGATCTCCCGGGTTCGCATCCTCGTCGGGGGCGGCTTCGAGCCGGCGATAGTCCAGCCAGACATCGCTCAGCCCGAGCAGCGCCGTCCCGAGGACGAAGTACGGCATCAAGGTGAAGAACAGGAACAGCATCGTCAACGTCATCACCGGGACCGACACGCCGCGGGTGAGGAACAACCCACCCGCCACCCCGATCCCCTGCACACAGTAGCCGAGCCCCGCACCCAGCAGCAGGGTCCAGCCGGTCGGCCGCCACTGCGACCACGGCGTCAGCAGCAGGGCGAGCCCGGCGATCAGCATCCAGACCGCCGCGTCCGGCAGGCGCAGGTCCCGCAGCCGCGCCTGCGACAGGCGCGGCCAGTGCAGCACCTCGCCGAGTCGCGCGGCCAGGCTGCGACCCGCGGCCACCAGCAGCACGCCCCACAGGAAGAGCCCGGTGGGGATGAGGAAGGGCAGGCGCTCGTGCCGCAACGCGGCGTTCTCGGTCACCGTCTTCTCCATCCCGGCCAGCCAGTCGCGGTTCGCACCGGCGCCGTGCAGCAGTTCGATCGCCTGGGCGTCCCCCGTGGCCAGTTCGTGCTCGACCGACGTCACCAGCTGCGGGTAGTGGACCAGCCAGGGCAGGGCCGCCGCGACCAGCAGCAGGGGCACCAGCATCCACGCGCGTTCGCCCGCGCCCGGACCCCCGCCCTCCTCGCGCAACCCCATCCACGCCCCGACCAGCGCCGCCGCCGGGATCCACCAGGACCACAGTCCCTGCGACGTTCCGAGCACGAGCAGGGCGACGGCGCCCAATCCCACGGCGGCGATCGCCGCCACGCCGAACCGCCACGACAGCAGCAGGGCCACCGCGACCGCGGCCGGCACCGCCAGCCACAGCCAGCCCCACGGCAGCGGGGTCTGGAGCGTCATCAGCCCGAGGACCGCGACCAGCAGCACGGCGCGGCCCCAGGCCGGACTCCGGCGGGTGAGCCCGCGGGGAGCCAGCTCCGGCCCGGCAGGACGACCCGACTCAGCGATAGAAGTCACTGGTGAACGGCAGCAGCGCCAGCACCCGCGCCCGCTTGATCGCGACCGTGAGCTGCTTCTGGTGACGGGCACACGTCCCCGAGACCCGGCGCGGCACGATCTTGCCCCGATCGGTGATGAACCGGCCGAGCCGCTTCTCGTCCTTGTAGTCGATCGTGCCCACCTTCTCCAGGCACAGCTTGCAGTACTTCTT
>CAYNPF010000292.1:0-3453 GCA_964398895.1 uncultured bacterium | reverse complement strand
CGTGCGCCCGGCGGCGCGGTCACGTTCCATCAGGCGAGCACCACGGTCTGCGACACCGACCCGTGCGCGGCTTATGAGTCGGTGGTGACGATATCGGGTGGCTCGATCGTGGGCTCCATCCCGGAGGACACGGCCTACCGGTTGATCTGGAAGGTCAATGGCACCGAACAGACCCGGCGGCTGCTGGACAACCGAGGTGGCGTCGCGATCAAGCCGATCGAGATCGACTCACCGATGTTCGAGGTGCCGGTCTCGGTGGCCAACGGCGGGTGCGCGACGGCGACGGCTGAGATCCAGATCGAGTGCGTGAAGGGGAACAACGCGGCGACCGCGGGCAGCCTCACGGTCTCGCCGTTCCGGATGATCCATCTGGCCTACCCGGTCTGACAGGAGCAGTCATGAAGGCGGTGATGACCTGTGCGGCGCTCACGACCCTGATCACTTTTGGGTCGGGGGCGCCTGCGTCGCTCACGGCATTCGCAGGCATGCCGTTCTACATCAACACGACCACAGGGGACTTCTGGGTGGCGACGGGCACGTCGTTCTCCCAGGTCGACCTCTCGGCCTGAGGGCTTCATGAAACAGATCATCGCCTGTTCTGATCGACAGGGGCTTGTCACAACGGGGACGGCCTCTCCACCGTCGGTCGCGCAGTTCAACGGCAACTCGTTCTACTTCAACACCTCGACGCGCCGGCTCTACACGCTGGTCAGCGGTGCGGTGCGACGGGTCAACGATGCAGGTGCTCCGCCGACCACGGTCGATGCGACCAGCGTGACGGCGGTCCAGATCGCGTCTGGACTGGCCAACCCGTGGGCGGTGGCACAGTTGCCGAACGTGAAGTATCTGGTCACCGAGAAGCTGAGCGGGAAGATCCGGATCGTCAATGGCGCGAGCATCTCTGACCTGGGCGGTGTGCCGGCGACGTTCGTCGGGACGGGCGACCAGCATGGAGGCATGCTGGACCTGATCTTGGACTCGCAGTTCAGCACGAACCGCACGATCTACTTCACCCATGTCATCGGTTCCCAGGCGGCCAACCAGCTCAGGTTGGCCAAGGCCGTCCTGGCGGCCGACGACCTGTCGCTGTCAAGCGTGACCACGGTCCATCTGGTGGTGCCGACCGCGGCGGGCACATCGCAGTATGGCGGCCGGATCGCTGAGGCGCCGGACGGCACGATCTACATCGCTTCGGGGGATCGTGATGGCCCTCACGACGCGAACGGCAATGAGACGGCCCAGATGCGGACCGCTCAGGATTGGACGG
Source organism: uncultured bacterium (assembly GCA_964398895.1). Classification (GTDB taxonomy): domain Bacteria; phylum Eisenbacteria; class RBG-16-71-46; order RBG-16-71-46; family RBG-16-71-46; genus JANXPZ01. The sequence goes on along the minus strand of CAYNPF010000292.1, from coordinate 2,186 downwards.
TGCAGACCGGCAAGGTGCTGCGCGTCAACAAGGACGGATCGACCCCCGCGGACAACCCCTTCGCGGGCAGCGGCACGCCTGCTCAGCGGCCGGTCTTCGCCAGGGGCTTCCGGAACATCCTGGGCGCAGCGATCGGTCCGGACGGGGCGCTGTGGGTCAACGAGAATCTGGCATCGGGCGGCGACGAGATCAACCGCGTCCAGTCGGGTCTGAACTATGGCTGGCCGAACCAGTCGTACGGCAGCCACTATGGCGGCGGTGCGATCCCTGACACGGCGGCCGGCGTCGAGCCGCCCGTCTGGTATTCGGCTGAGTCGATCGCCCCCTCCGGCATGCTGTTCATCAAGGGCACGGCCTACGGCTCGGGGTGGACTGGCAACTGCGTGTTCGGGGCGCTGGCCGACTACTCGGGCAACGGCGGCCGGCGCGTGAGCATGCTCAAGCCCAACGCGGCGGGCACCGGGTTCTCCAGCCAGACCGCGCTGCGCACCACGCTGTGGGGCGGCGGGACGACCGGTCCGCGGTGCCGCGACGTGCGTCAGGGCATCGACGGGAAGATCCTGGTGCTGACCGACGACGGTCGCCTGATGCGCCTGGACCCGGTGTTCCCCAGCACGCCGAGCGGCCCGATCTCACTGCTCGTGCCGATGTCCGAGTCGCTGCACGTCACGGACGCGTCCTTCAAGCGTCTGTACGGGCCCGGCCGGTACCGCGCGGACCATCTGTTCAATTGTGACCTGAAGCGCTCCGGGGGCACGGACTTCGCGGTCTGCCAGACCTTTGTCGCACCGAAGACCGGGACGATCACCTTCCACCTCGCCTACTACACCGCGACCGCAGGATATGCGGCGGGTGACGGCGGCGACATCCGGGTGCGGTTCTTCCCACTCGGTGCGAACGGTGAGCCGAACATGGCGGCCACCCCGATTGCATCGTTCGTGATGTCGCCCCGCACGCACGGGATGGCCAACGGACGGTACAACAACACCGATTCCCAGGGCTTCTGGAAGACGTCTGTCTCGGTACCGGTGACCGGTGCGGTCGGCTACGGTGTGGTCTACGACAACATCGCCAGCGACCCGGTGAACAACTGGTGCGCGATGAACAACGCCACCTCGCTCCAAGGCAACGGACGGGTGAGCCGGTGGCTGGCGCCGCTCGACATGGCGGTGCTGGTCGGGACCAAGGCGGCTGGGAGCTCGAACGCCTACTCGTGGGCAAACCGGACGACGAACACCTACACCAACAGCTCGGACAATGCGCCTGGATACTGGGCGCCGATCATGCAGCTCACCTATTCCGACGGTGAGGTGATTGGCAATCCGATGATGGAGTTCGGGAACTACAACGGGCCAAACATCGAGTACGGGCGTTATGACCTATCGGCTGGCGATGCTGCGCGTGAGGTGTTCACCCTCCCGGCGGCCATGCCGATCTGCGGGTTCACTTGGCACCTCGGGTGCATCGCTGCAGGGTCGATCAAGTTCGTCGCCTACAACGCGGCCGGCGCCCAGGTGTGGACGCAGACCAAGTCATTCACACCGGACGTGACCTGGAAGTCGATCGGGTCGGCCCGCTACATGACGACCTCGACCAAGGAGATCCAGTTCGCCGATCCGCTGACTGCCAACAGTGGCCAGTTCATCATCGCGGCGGAGATCCAGAGCGGACAGTTCGGCTTCGGGGTCTCACGCAACGGCACTACCTATGGCTTCACCAACCCGCAGCCATCGAACTCGATGGTCAAGCAGGGTGGATCGTCGTTCAAGAACACGAATATCTGGGGCCACTCCGGTAGTGGATCGACGCAAGAGAACTGGGCCGTGACCCTCCACAGGACATAATCGATGACTCAGATCATCCCCCAGAAAGCGCAGGCCTCCCTGCTGATCGCGTCCGGTACTGGGGTGCCGGTATCGGCGTCTGCGTTCAACGGGCGTCCGCTCTATCTGGATACGTCGACCAACAGGGTCTACTTCATCCGGAACGCCACGATTTACGAGGTGGGCAAGCCCGTCGCGCCGGTCAACCCACAGCCCACGGTGCAGCGTCTTCTCGTGTCTGGCACATCTGTTCGTCAAGGGTCAGGTGATGATGAGCCCGGCTACGTGAGTACTCGAGGTCCGGTCTACCTGGAGGCGCAGGGCGACGATGCGCTGTTCGAGTTTTTGCGCATGTGGGCGCGC
>CAYNPF010000291.1:0-3469 GCA_964398895.1 uncultured bacterium | reverse complement strand
GTTCAGCGCCCGGTGAGCAGCGAGAGGTAGGCGCCCACCCAGCCGTGTCCCCACAGGAACACGACCAGCGCCGCGGGGGCGAGCAGCGTGCCGAAGGGCAGCTCGCTCTTCATGCCGCCACGCCGCCGCAGCATGAGGGCGGCGCCCCACAGGCTGCCCACCAGCGCCGCCGCGAACAGCGTGAGCAGCGTGAGCTGCCAGCCCAGCACGGCCCCGAACATGGCGGCGAGCTTGACGTCGCCGCCGCCCATGCCCTCGATGCGGCGGAAGGTGATCCACGCCCAGGCCAGCAGCCAGAGCAGGCCGCTGCCCACCGCCACGCCGAGCAGGGCGTGGCGCGCGCCCGGCAGCCAGCCGAACGCCAGCAGGCTGGCGGCGATGCCGAGCAGCGTGCCGGGCAGGGTGAGGGCGTCGGGCAGGAGCTTGAAGTCGAGGTCAATCCAGAGCAGGGCGACGAGCAGGAAGCCCCACAGCGACAGCGGCAGGTAGACCCAGGTCGCGCCCACGTGGAGGTAGAGCAGCACCGCCCAGGCGGCGCAGGCCAGCTCGGTGAGCGGGTAGCGCCAGCCGATGCGGGCACCGCAGTGGCGGCAGCGCCCGCGCGCCAGCAGGAAGGAGAAGAGCGGCACGAGGTCGGCCGGCCCCAGCGCCGCGTGGCAGGAGGGACAGGCCGACCGGCCGCGGACCCAGGAGACTTCGCGCGGAACGCGCCAGGCGATGGCCGTGACCGCGCTGCCCATGACCAGGCCGAAGAGGGCGGCGAAGACGGCGTGGAGCGGACTGGCGCCGATCACGGCCCGACCCTACTGCTGCTCGGGCATGATGTGCGGCGTGACCTCGATCACCAGATCGCGCTTCGAACTCGTGACCCCGTGGTGCCGGAAGAGGTAGCCGAGCACGGGGATGTCGCCGAGCAACGGCACCTTGGTCGTGGTGGTGGTCTTCTCCTCGCTCAGCAGGCCGCCGATGATGACGGAGCTGCCGTCCTTGAGGCGCACCGTGGTGCTGGCCTGGCGCGTGGCGACCACCGGCAGGTCGTTGTTGGTGCCCTTGTAGCCGGTGACCGACGAGACCTCGGGGGCGATCTGCGCGGTGATGTAGCCGTCGGCGTTGATGAGCGGCGTGATCCTCAGCTTGATGCCGACCTCCTCCTTCTCGACCTGCTTGGTCTCCGCCGCCGCTCCGCCGCTGAACACCGTCCCGGTCACCATGAAGGGGATGCGCTCGCCGATCAGGATCGAGGCCTCGTGTCCGTTCAGCGTGGCCACCTTGGGATTCGCGAGCACCCGGGCGTTGCCGGTCGAGATCATCAGGTCGAGCGCGGTCTTCCAGGCGAAGGCCTGGCGCGACAGGTGCCGCAGCGACCACATGCTCTGGTAGCCGCCGGTGGCGCTGAAGAAGGGCAGCGAGTCGGGCACCGCCCCCTTCGCTGTGGCCCCCGAGTTGCCCTCGACGATGACCACGCCCTGGCTGTTCAGGTCGTCCCAGTTGATCCCCAGCTTCATGGCGTCACCGGTCGAGACCTCGAGGATGCGCGCCTCGAGGATGACCTGGCGGGCCGGCACGTCCATCACCCGCACGATCTCCTCGATCTGCGAGATGACGCGCGGGCTGGTGACCACCACCAGCCGGTTGCCGCTCTTGTCCACCTGGACGTTGTCGGCGATGTTGCGCAGCGCGTCCTTGACGTCCTCGGCGTTGGCGAAGCGGAGGTCCACGACGTAGGAGGACAGCCCGGTCTCCTCCTTGAGGGCGCGGGCGTCGGCCACGAGGATGGAGTTGCCGATGCGCTCGTAGGCGAGGCCGGCCGCGCGCACCACCAGGTTCACGGCCTGGTCGAGCGGGACGTCCTTCATGTGGATGGTGAGCCGGTTGGCCGTGTTGGCGCCGGTGCCGGTGATGACGTTGAGGTCGCCCTTCTCGCCCAGGATCTTGAGCACGCTGGCCAGCGGCGCGTCCTCGGCGTCGAGGGTGATGAGGCGGGTCGCCATCGGAGCGGGGGCCGCGCCGGCCGCGCCGACGACAGCGGGCAGCCACGACAGCGCCAGGGTCAGCGCCGCGATGCGGAGGACTCGGGAGGAGCCGTTCACGCCTAGTCTCCTTTCCTGGGGAGCTGCAGCACGAGGGTCTCGGCCCCGTGCTCGAGGATCACCTGGTCCGGGCCGATGCTGCGCACCCGGTAGTCTTCGAACAGCGAGTTCACCTGCACCGTGCGGTCCTGGCCGTTCCAGCGGATGGTCGCGCTCGGGCTGTCGGGCACCCAGATGATGGCCGTGAGCCGGGGCCGCTGCGGCTCGACCGGCTTCGCCGGCCGCGTGAGCGCCGGGCGGCGGGTCGGGGTCGGCTCGGCCGCGCGACCGAAGCTGAACGGATCGCGCGAGGGCAGGTCGGCGGGCGTGCGCTGCAGGTTCGCGAGCAGGCGCTCCACGCCGGCGTAGGGGCTGGGGGCGGCGGCGCTTCGCTGCGGCCGCGTCCACACGCCGGAGTCCCGCACTGCGCCCACGGTCTGCTGCACGATCAGGGCGAGCAGCACGAGGGCGATCAACCAGCCGACCAGGCGCTCGGGGTCGAGCTTCATCGCAGGGCCCCCGTGCGCTTGAGGACGATCCGACTCGCCCAGACCTCGATGTTGCCCCGGCCCGAGTCGGTTCCCTCGATGGTGAAGCGATCCAGGCAGATCAGCGTGCCGTCGCGGGCGAGGTCGTCGAGCAGACCGACGAATCGGGCGTAGCCTCCTGCCAGGCGAAGATGGGCACGCACCACGACCGATCCGGGAAGCTGCGTGACCAGGCCCTGCTCGGTGGAGAGCACCTCGAGCCCGCGCCGCGCGGCCAGGCGCGTGATCTCGCCGAGCAGGCCGGCGGTGAGCGCGCCGGAGCTGCCCTGCTCCTCGGCGGCTGCCGGCGAGAGGGAGATGTTGTCCAGCAGGGCGACGGTCTGAGCCGAGGGCGCGGGCGCGGCGCTCGACGCGTCGAGCGGGATCCCCAGCCGCGTGGCCTGTTCCACCGCGCCGCGGTAGCGGCCAAGTGCCGGCTGGAAGATGACCACGTGCACGACGGCCAGGCCCGCGAAGAGGCCCAGGGCCGCGAGGACCTGCCAGTGACGGCGCAGGAGCTGCGTCCAGTAGGGGTTCATCGGCGACACTCGATGCGGAACTCGGCCGGCTCGCCGGCGCGGCCGACGTGCGATTCCACGAGCCGGATCGAGCGGTACTGCGCCGCGAACACCGAGTCGGCGCTCAGGGTCGAGACCAGGGCCATGATGCTCTCCATGCCCTCCTGTCCGGATTGCGAGCGGAGCATGCCGCCGATCACGAGCTTGTCCTGTTCAGATCCCGCATCGAGATTGTCGGGATTGGCCGCGACCGACGTCAGTGCGACGTCCGGGGGCAGCACGGCGGCCAGCCGCGCCAGGCGCGCGCTCCAGGCCTGCGGATTGGCGAGTGCCCGCTCGACCTGGAGCAGCTCGG
>CAYNPF010000290.1:3097-3480 GCA_964398895.1 uncultured bacterium | reverse complement strand
CAGCAGGCCGAGCACGTCGCCGAGGTTGTGCGCGGCATCGCTGAGCAGCGCCAGCGAGCCGGCGAACAGACCGGCCACGAACTCCACCATCACGAAGGCGAGGTTGATGGCCACGCCGACGGCGAAGGCGCGGCCGTGGTCCGGAGGCCGGCCGTGACGGTGCGTCGTCGCGCTCATGGTCCCCGGGCGGCTCAGCGGGCGCTGAGCAGTTGCCGGCCTCCGTCAATCGGCACGGTCGCGCCGGTGATCCACGACGCGGCGTCGCTGAGCAGGAACAGCACCAGGTCGGCGATCTCCTCGGGCTGGCCGACGCGCCCCAGCGGGTGCGTGGCCTTCGAGCGCTCGAGGAACGCGGGGTAATCGGGCACCGCGCCCAGCGCGGT
>CAYNPF010000290.1:0-3087 GCA_964398895.1 uncultured bacterium | reverse complement strand
TGGCGACACCAATGGTGCCAAGTGGAAAGACAAGGTGGTCACCACCACGCCGGGGTTGAGCGCGTTCACGCGCACGCCGTGCGGGGCGAGGTCGAGCGCGGCGCAGCGGGTGAAGGCGTCCACGCCCGCCTTGCTCACCACGTAGCCCATCAGGTTGGCGTAGGGCCGCGGGCCCGCCACCGAGGAGATGTTGACGACCGCGCCGCGGCGCCGGATCAGCTCGGGCGCGGCCACCTGGGTGAGCCGGTACATGCCGCGCAGGTTCGTGTCCATCATGCGGTCCCACTCGGCCGCCGGCAGGTCGAGCAGGCCGCCGCCCACCATCACGCCCGCCGCGTTTACCAGCCCATCGAGCCCGCCGAAGCGTTCGACCGCCGCCGCCACCCACGCCGGAGCGCTCGCCTCGTCGCGCACGTCGCCCGTCACCGCCAGCAGTTCGGCGCCCAGCGACGCGGCCTCGGCCGCCAGCGCGTCGAGCCGCTCCCGGCGCCGACCGGCCGCCACGATCTTCGCCCCCTCGGCCATCAACTTGCGGGCGCAGCCGCGGCCGATGCCGCTGCTCGCCCCGCTCACCAGCACGACGCGGTCCTGGAATCGGGCCTGCCCCGCCATCACGCACCTCGCTATTCGACCGGTGAAAGGTCCGCTTTTCGTGAATCGTCGGCAGCCGAAGGCTATCCAAGGGTCCGGCATTCGTCCAACACCCGCCCCTCGGCGGGTACCTGTCCGGTCCCCGGCTCCGCCGGGCGACCCCCTGACAGGCCGGGTGCGCCCGCGACGGGCCCGACGGCCGATCCACCCTGCTGAGAGGATTCTCGTGCCGCGCCCTTCCCGCTTCACGATCCGCGCCGCCTGCGCCCTGACCGGGATCAACCAGAACACGCTGCGGGCCTGGGAGCGCCGCTACGGACTGATCCGTCCCGAGCGCACCAGCAAGGGCTACCGCATGTACTCCGACGAGGACATCGCGCGGCTGCGGCTCATCCAGCGCGCGATGCGCGAAGGCGTCCCGATCGGCCGCGTGCACGCGCACCTGCAGACGCCGGGCACACGCGAGCGGCTCGAGGGCGGGCTCGCGGCCCAGGCGAATCCGCTGGCCGGCTGCTGCAGCCGGATCGAGGCGGCGGCGCGGCGGCTCGATCGCGCGGCGCTCGAGCGCGCCTACCGCGACGCGGTCAGCCTGCAGTCGGTGCGCGATGCCTTCCACCAGGCGCTGGGCCCGGCGCTGGAACGCATCTGCCCCCACCACGGCCGCACGCCCTGCGAGGCCACCGAGCGCTTCCTCGTCGCGTTCCTGCGCGAGCGGCTCGCGGGAGTGCTCGCCGGCCTGCGCCCCCTGCACCAGCCGCCGCGCGCGCTGTTCGCCTGCGCCCCGGGCGAGACCCGCGAGACCACGCTCATGCTGCTGAGCCTCGAGGTCGGGCTCGAGGGCCTGAGCGCGCGCTATCTCGGCACCGAGGCCACGGTCGAGGATCTGCCTGCGCTCGTCGAGAGCGCCGGATCGCGCGTGCTCGTGCTCTCGGCGACCGACGATCTGCCCCGCGACGAGGTGCTCGCGCTGCGCGAGCGGCTCGCGGCCCTGCCGCGCCGCCCGCGGCTGCTGGCCGAGGGCGCGGCGGCCCGCGCCGAGCGGGACTGGCTGGCCGGGCTCGACGTCGAGGCGCTGCCGCCGGCTCCCGCCGACGCCGCGCGCCGGGTGCTGCAGGCGGCCGGCGCCGTCTAGTCAGCCGCGCGGCGGCTCGGTCGGGGTCGCTCCCGCCAGCGTCGCGAGGAAGTCCCGGTCGGCTTCCAGCACCTCGGCGGGGTCCACGGCGGCGGGGCTCACCCAGCGGATCTCGTGGACCGCCGGGCTGGGCGTGAAGTCGAGCGAGTCCAGCTCGCAGCTCACGAAGTGCAGCTCGACGCTGGGCCCGCCCGGGTAGTCGTGCCGCGTCACCGCCAGCGTCGCGCCCGGCCGCGAGCCCACCCCCAGCTCCTCGCGCAGCTCGCGGGCGAGCGCCCCGGCCGCCGATTCGCCGGACTCGAGCTTGCCGCCCGGGAACTCCCAGTAGAGGCCCAACGGTCCGCCCGGCGGCCGCCGCGTCAGCAGCAGCTTCCCCTCGCGCCGCACCACCGCCGCGGCCACCCGCAGGCGGACCGGGCGCGGCTCAGCCACGGCGCCACCGCTCGCCCGCCGCGGCGTGCAGCTCGCGCTCGAAGCCGAGCAGGTAGCGCCGGTCGCCCCGCTCGCGCGCGACGATCGCCCGCCGCGCCGCCTCGCACAGCGCGGCGGCCAGGGCGGGATCGAGCCGGGCGCGGCGCAACCCGCGCGGCAGGCGCAGGTACGAGGGCGGAGTGTCGTTGAGGAGCGGCGAACGCGCGAGGGCCCACAGGTCGCAGGGCCGCTCGCCCCGCGGCACCAGCTCGCGGGCCTGCAGTAGGTGGGTGAACTCGTGGGCGATGGTGAAGTAGGCCAGCCGCCGCGGCCGCACCCAGATGCCCGGGCGCTCGGGGTCGAGCGAGCCCCAGCCGAGGATGCCGCGCCGGCGGGCCAGCCCGACGCGCACCGTGCCGTCAGCCAACTCGGGGAAGAAGCGGCGCACGAACTCCAGCCGCTCGAGGATGCGGGCCCGGTGCGGCGAGCGCTTGACCAGCCGCGACAGCTCCCAGCGCGGCCGCGGCGGCCCGAAGTCCATGGCGAGCTGCTCGAGCGGCACGACGCGCCGGCGCCGCCGCGCGCGTGGGGCGGCGGTCCGGGGCGGCGGAGCGAGCGTCAGGGCGCGCATTGCCGGCCTTTCTAGCACAGGAGCCGGAGCGGGCCAAGACCCGCTGGTCCGGCGGGCCGGCTTCTGCCATGCTCGCCGCACCATGAACCCGCCGCCGCCGGAACCCGAGATCTCGGCCGTCGTCCCGGCCTACAACGAGGTTGAGAGCCTGCCCATCCTGCTCGACGAGCTGACCCGGGCGCTGGAGGCCACCGGCCGGACCTGGGAACTGGTGCTGGTGGACGACGGCAGTACCGACGGCACCACCGAGGCGATCGCCGCGGCCGCCGCGCGCGAGCCGCGCATCCAGCCGGTGCTGCTCGCCGCCAACGGCGGCCAGAGC
>CAYNPF010000289.1:0-3486 GCA_964398895.1 uncultured bacterium | reverse complement strand
CGCCAGGTCGAAGGCCGGGTGGCGCCCGCAGTCCAGCGGCTCGAACTGCAGGCCGGCCAGCGCGGTCGGCGACAACGGCGCCACCGCCTCGCCCCAGCGCTCCGGCCACGACAGCGCGAGCTGGATGGGCAGGCGCATGTCGGGCGCCGCCGCCTGCACCACCGTGGAACCGTCGCGGAACGTGGCCAGCGCGTGCACGATGGTCTGCGGGTGCAGTACGGCGTCGAGCTGCTCCCAGTCGAGGTCGAACAGGGCCTGCGCCTCGATCAGCTCGAGGCCCTTGTTGAAGAGCAGGGCGGAGTCCACCGTGATGCGCGGTCCCATGCTCCACACCGGGTGCGCCAGCACCTCGGCCGGCGTGGCCCGGCGCCAGTCCGGATGCCCGCGCAGCGCGCCGCCCGAGGCGGTCAGCGTGAGGCGCAGCACCTCCGCCGGGGGACGGCCGCCCAGGCATTGCAGCGCCGCGCTGTGCTCGCTGTCCACCGGCAGCAGTTCGCCGCCGCGCGCCAGCGCCGCGCGGACCAGCGGTCCGCCCACCACCAGCGTCTCCTTGTTCGCCAGCGCCAGCCGCGCCCCGCGCTCGAGCACCGCCAGCGAGGCCGCCAGTCCGGCGGCACCGACGATGCCGTTGAGCACCACCTCGGTCTCGCTCTCCGCCGCCAGCCGCGCCGCCGAGCCGGACCCGACCCACACCCGTGCCCCGGGCGCCGCCGCCGCCAGGGCCGCCCGCGCGGCCGCCTCGTCGTCGGCCCGCTCGAGCGCCAGCGCCGCCGGCCGCCAGAGCCTCGCCTGCTCGAGCAGCCGCGCGAGGGAGCGTCCCGCCGCGAGCCCGACCACCCGCACCCGCTCGCGCTCGCGCGAGGCCACGTCGAGCGCCTGCGTGCCGATGGACCCCGTGGATCCCAGCACCGCCAGGCGGACGGTCGCCCGATCGCTCATGGGACGCGGAAGACGACGATCTTCAGGTAGTAGAAGACGAGCGGCGCCGCGAAGTAGAGGGAGTCGAAGCGGTCGAGGATGCCGCCGTGGCCGGGGATGAGATCGGACGAGTCGCCGTGCCCCGAGTCGCGCTTGAGCATGGACTCGACCAGATCGCCGACCTGCGCGAACAGGCCCACACCGAGGCCGAGCGCGACCGCGTCGCCGACGCCCAGGTAGGGCGCGAACCACACGCGGGCCACGAAGGCCGCCACCACCGCCGCGGCCAGGCCGCCCGCCGAGCCCTCCAGCGACTTGCGCGGCGAGATCCGCGCCCAGGGCCGCGTGCGGCCGAACAGACGGCCCACCGTGTAGGCGCCCGTGTCGCAGCTCCAGGTGAGGAAGAAGGCGAGCAGCACGAACGAGGCGCCCTCGGCGTAGCCGCCCGCGCAGCCCGCGCGCCACGGCAGCTCGCGCAGCAGCACCAGGTGCGCCGAGAGCCAGCCGACGTACAGGACACCGAACACCGTGACCGCCATGCCCTCGATGCGGCCCTTCAGCTCGGGCCGCCGCAGACCGAGGCCGAGGGTGACGAGCACGGCGCCGGTCAGCAGCAGGTCGCTCTGGCTCTGGTAGGGCCGCAGGCACTTCCACACCACGCCCAGCCCGCAGAGCAGCCCGAGCAGCGGGTAGGGATGCAGGCCCTTGCCGCGCATCATGCGGTAGAACTCGAGCAGGCCGACGCTCACCTCGAGGGCGACGAAGGCCGCGAAGACCAGTCCCCCGGCCCAGGCCAGCAGGATCAGCAGCGGCACGAACAGCACGCCGCTGACGATGCGCAGGCCCAGCGACCACGAACCGCCCTTGGCGGGCACGTTCCCCGCCCCCGCTCCGGCCGCCGGGCCGGGCCCGCTCGCGCCGGGGTCGCCGTCCACGCTCAGCTCAACCGCCCGAAGCGGCGATCGCGCCGCTGGTAGTCGGCCACCGCCTGGAACAGGTGGCGCCGCCGGAAGTCCGGCCACAGCGTGTCCGTGACCCAGATCTCGGTATAGGCGAGCTGCCAGAGCATGAAGTTCGAGATGCGCTGCTCGCCGCTGGTGCGGATGAGCAGGTCGGGATCGGGCAGGCCGGCGGTGTAGAGGAAGCTGCCGAGCAGCTCCTCGTCCACGTCGGCGGGCCGCAGCCGCCCGCCCTCGCCCGCCAGCATGCGCCGCACCGCGTCCACCAGTTCGGAGCGGCCGCTGTAGGAGATCGCCAGGTTCAGCAGCATCCCGGTGCAGTCGGCCAGGCGCGCCTGCGTCTCCGCGATCGCCTCGCGCACCGCCGCCGGCAGATCGTCGAGCCGGCCCATCACCTGCAGGCGGACGTCGTTCTCCCGCAGCTCGTCGCACTGGCTGCGCAGGGTCTGGCGCAGGAGGCGCATCAGCGCCGCCACCTCCCCGGCCGGACGGCCCCAGTTCTCGGTCGAGAAGGTGTAGAGCGTGAGCACCTCGACGCCGAGCTGGGCGCAGCCGCGCACCACCTCGCGCACGCTCTCGCGGGCCGCGCGGTGGCCGAACAGCCGCGGCACGCCACGCGCCTTCGCCCAGCGCCCGTTGCCGTCCATGATCACGGCGACGTGGCGCGGCAGGTTGCCGTGCGCCTTCAGATCCTCGAGCGTCGGGACGCGCTGGGACACCGATCCTCCCGGAGCCGGCCGCGCCGCATCGGCCGCGGCGGAGGCTCCCTCCCGGATCAGACCTCCATCACCTCGGCGGTCTTCTTCTTCAACAGCTCGTCCACCAGCGCGATGTACCGGTCGGTGAGCTTCTGCGTCTCGGTCTCGAGACGACGCTCCTCGTCCTCGGGCAACGTGCCGTCCTTGCCCTGCTTCTTCAGCTCGTGGAGGGTGTCGTGGCGCACCTGCCGCATGTGCACGCGCCCCTCCTCGGCGAACTTGGCGATCACCTTCACCAGGTCGCGCCGCCGTTCCTCGGTGAGCGCCGGGATCGGCACCCGCACCACCGTGCCGTCGTCGGTGGGGTTGAGGCCGAGGTCCGACTGCTGGAGGGCCCGCGAGACCGCCTTGACCAGGCTGCGGTCGTAGGGCTGCACCACCAGCAGGCGCGCCTCGGGCGCCGAAACCTGCCCCACCTGGTTCAGGGCCATCGCCTGCCCGTAGGCCTCGACCCGCACGGAGTCGAGCAGCGCGGGGCTCGCCTTGCCCGAACGGATGCCCGACAGCTCGCGGCGCACCGCTTCGAGGGCCTTCTTCATCCGCTCTTCGGCTTCCACCAGCACCTTGTTCGCCATGGTCGTCACTCCGTGACCCAGGTCCCCAGTGTCTCGCCCTGCACGAGCTTCAACAGGTTCCCGCGCTGCCCCACGTCGAACACGACCAGCGGCAGCCGGTTCTCCTTCAGCATGGTCATCGCGGTCAGGTCCATGACCCCCAGTCCGCGCTCCAGGATCTCCTGGTAGGTGAGCCGGGGGTAGAACGTCGCCCCGGGGCCGGCGAGCGGGTCGCGGTCGTAGATGCCCGCCACCCGGGTGGCCACGCACGGCATGCCCAGCGCGGCGGCTTCCAGC
>CAYNPF010000288.1:0-3486 GCA_964398895.1 uncultured bacterium | reverse complement strand
CGCCCTTCCAGCCGCCCTGCGGACCGACGGACCACGGAGCGCTCGCGCCCGGCTGCGCCAGCCGTGTCGGCAGCGCCGGGTCGGCCCGTCGCAGGCGCAGGACCAGCGTGGACTCGTCCGGCGTCTCGATGCCCAGCGGCGGCAGGGGTCGCCCGGCCCGCACGCGCTCGAGTCCGACCAGCGCGCCCAGCCGCCAGGCCTGGGTGGCGTGATCGGTCCGCCCCAGTCCGGCGAGCAACGCGCGGCGGAAGCCGTCGCTGCCGCAGGGCGTGCCGTCCGCGAAGGTGAGGTCGCCGCGCAGGTGGAAGGTGAGCACGAGGCTGTCGGCGCTCCACTCCCACCCGCGGGCCGCGGCGGGCACGACGGTGCCCGACGAGTCCACGGCGGTCAGACCGCGGGCCAGCAGCCGCTCGAGCGCCCAGCGCAACGCGTCGGGCGGTCCCTGAGGATCGAAGACGGGCTCCGGCCGACCCGCGACCCAGCGACAGCTCGTTCCCCGCGGCGAGGACGGACCGGCGCAGCCCGCGACGAGGAGGACGAGCAGCGCGAGGCCGAGCGGCAGGACGAGACGCGGCGACGGGTGGATCCTCATGGCCCGCCCAGTCTAGTCGGCGCCGGTCCGGCGGAAAAGCCGCGCCTCCCCCCGGCCGCACGGGGCCGCGCGTCCTTTCCGCGCTGCGGCCCGCGTGCTAGCGTGGCCGCGTGCCCGTTTCCACCTCCCTGCCTCCCGTCGCATGAGCGAACCCACCGTTCCCGCCGAGGGCGGGGCCGACGCCATCCTGGCCGGCCTGAATCCCGAGCAGCGCGAGGCCGTCACGCACGGTGAGGGTCCGCTGCTGATCGTCGCGGGCGCCGGCACCGGCAAGACCCAGGTGATCACGCGCCGCATCGCCTGGCTGATCGCCACCAAGCGCGCCCGCCCCGAGGAGATCCTCGCCCTCACCTTCACCGACAAGGCCGCCGCCGAGATGGAGGCGCGGGTGGACGTGCTGGTCCCCTACGGCTACACCGGCAGCACGATCTCGACCTTCCACGCCTTCGGCGACCGCCTGGTGCGCGACTACGGCATCGAGCTGGGACTGACCCGGGACCTGCGCGTGTGCACGCGCGCCGAGGTGCTGGTCTTCCTGCGCGAGCACGTCTTCGAACTCGGCCTGGCGCGCTACGCGCCGCTGGGCGACCCCGAGCGCTTCCTCGACGACCTGGTCACGCTGTTCGACCGGGCCCGCGACGAGGACGTGGCGCCCGCGCGCTACCGCGAGTTCGCCGCGGGGCTGGCCGCGGCGGCCGGCGACGATCCCGAGGCGCGCGACCGCGCCGCCGCCGAGCTCGAGAAGGCGCGCGCCTACGAGCGCTACACCGGACTGCTGCTCGGCGCCGGCCGCGTGGACTTCAGCGACCAGCTGGCGCTGGCGCTGCGGCTGCTGCGCGAGCGGCCGCGCGTCCTGCGCGAACTGCACGACCACTTCCGGCACGTGCTGGTGGACGAGTTCCAGGACACCAACCACGTGCAGTTCGAGATGGTGAAGCTGCTGGCGGGACGGCGGCGCAACCTGACCGTGGTCGGCGACGACGACCAGAGCATCTACCGCTTCCGCGGGGCCAAGCTCGCCAACCTGATGGGCTTCCTCCGCGAGTACCCGCAGGCGCGCGAGGTGCTGCTGCGCACGAACTACCGCTCGCGCCAGGACCTGCTCGATGCCGCCCACCGGCTCATCCGTAACAACGATCCCGACCGGCTCGAGGCCCAGCGCGGCTACGACAAGCGCCTGGTCGCCGCCCTGCCCGGCCCGGGCTCGATCGAGCACCGCGAGTTCGCGACCGCCAGCGACGAGGCCGATTTCGTGGCCGGGCGCATCGCCGAGGGCGTGGCCGCCGGCCGGCCCCCGGGCGGCTTCGCCGTGCTGGCGCGGGCCCACGACCATCTCGCCCCCTTCGCCCAGGCGCTCAAGGCGCGCGGCCTGCCCTTCCACCAGAGCACGAACCGCGGGCTGTACCGGCGCGAGGAGGTGCGGCTCTGCCTGTCGCTGCTGCGCTGCGTGGCCGATCCCGCCGACAGCGCCAGCGTCTTCCACCTGCTCGGCTCGCCCCTGTTCGGCGCCGACCCGGTGGACCTGGCGCGGCTGTCGAGCCACGCCCACCACCGCAACCGCAGCCTGCGCGACGTGGTCGCGGAGCTGGATCCGGCGCGGCTCGGCTTCGAGCCGGCCGCGGCGACCCGCGAGGCGGCGGCGCGCCTCGTCGAGATGACGCGCCGGCTCGGCACGCTGGCCACGGCGCGGCCCACTGCCGAGGTGCTCTACACCTTCGTGAAGGACAGCGGCCTGCTCGGGCAACTGGTCACCGCCGACACGCCCGAGACCGAGGAGCAGGTGCGCAATCTCTCCAAGCTGCTCGCCATCACCCAGCGCGTCGGCGGCCTGCTCGAGCACGACCGGGTGGACTCCTTCGTCCGCTACCTCGATCTGCTGATCGAGGCCGGCGACGACCCGGCGGCGGCCGAGGTGGACGTCGAGGTGGACGCGGTCCACCTGCTGACGGCGCACAACGCCAAGGGCCTCGAGTTCCCCACCGTGTTCGTGGTCTCGCTGGTGGACGATCGCTTCCCCGCCCGCGGCCGGGGCGAGGGCCTGCCGCTGCCGCCGGAGCTGCTGAGCGAGCCGCCCGCGCAGGGGGACGTGCGCCTCGAGGAGGAGCGCCGGCTCTTCTACGTCGCCATGACCCGCGCGCGCGAGGAGCTGGTGCTGACCCACGCCGCCGACTACGGCGGCCGCACTCGCCGCAAGCTGAGCCGCTTCGTCGCCGAGACGCTGGGGCTCGCCCCCGCCCCGCCGGGCCGCCAGCGGCTCGACCCGCGCCAGGCGATCGAGCGCTACGCCCCCGCGGTGAGCGCGCCGGCGGTGGCCCGCGCCCCGCTGGGTGACGACGAGCTGCTGCGGTTGTCGAGCAGCCGCATTGATGACTACCTGACCTGCCCGCTGAAGTACCGCTACGCCCACGAGGTGCAGGTGCCGCTCACCCGCTCGCCGGTGTTCATGTACGGCGACGCCGTCCACAACGCCATCCGCGTGTACTACCAGCACCGGCTGCGCGGCGACCCCATCGTCGCCGACGACGTCGTGCAGGCGTTCGAGCAGGCCTGGTCGAGCGAGGGCTTCATCTCGCGCGAGCACGAGGAGCGACGGCTGGCCCAGGGCCGCGACGCCCTGCGCCGCTTCGTCGAGCGCGAGGAGCGCCACCCGCTCACCGCGCTGCAGGTGGAGCAGACTTTCAAGTTCCGGCGCGGCAACGACGTGGTCGAGGGCCGCTGGGACCGCATTGACGAGCGCGACGGCGGCATCGTCATCGTGGACTTCAAGACCGCCGAGGTCGTCCGGCCCGAGGACGCGGTCAAGCGCGCCCGCGACAGCCTGCGCGACAGCCAGCTCGGCCTCTACGCCCTCGCCTACCGCGAGGCCCGCGGCGTCACCCCCGCGGCGGTCGAGC
>CAYNPF010000287.1:0-3492 GCA_964398895.1 uncultured bacterium | reverse complement strand
CCGGGGCGGCCGTCCCGGTGGAGGTGCAGGTACCGGACGCGACCTACGCTCCGCGGGTCGTGAACCCGGCCTTCGTCAACCGCCATCCCACCGTGATGGTGGACGAGGCGCACCGTAACTACTTCACCGTCTCCGGCTTCTATTCCGGCCTGGCCGCGCTGCTGCGGGCGGACGGCCTGCAGGTCGTGGCCGGCACGCAGCGCTTCACGCCGGCCGCACTGCGGGACTGCCAGGTCCTGGTCGTGGCCGACGCCTGCGGTGCCGACACCCCGGAGGGGGCGCGCGCCCGGACCTCGGCGTTCTGGGCGAGTGAGTGCGACGCCGTCCGCGACTGGGTGAAGCAGGGCGGCTCGCTGCTGCTGGTGGCGGATTCGGCGCCCTATGGTTCGGCGATGGACAGCCTCGGCCGCCGCTTCGGCGTGGACATGGGCAAGAGCTACACCGTGGACACGCGGCGCGGGGACCCGGAGATGAAGAACCTCGGCTGCATCCTCTTCCAGCGGAAGCTCGACATGCTCGGGAACCACGCCATCCTGCGCGGGCGTAATCCGGCCGAGCAGGTGGACCGCGTGGCCACCTTCAGCGGTCAGTCGCTGGCGGGCCCGCCGGGCAGCAAGGGACTGCTGCTGCTGGGCAACTCCGCCTGGGACGTGCCCTTCACGCCCGACTCGCGGACCGGGGACGATCCGCGGCTGCGTGCCCGCATGGACACGATCTCGGTGCCGGAGACCCCCGGCTCCATCCCCGCCCTCGGGCGCTTCCAGGCCATGGCCTTCACGTTGGGTCGCGGACGGGTGGTGGTGCTGGGCGACGGGGCGATGCTGAGCGCCCAGCTCCTGCGCGGCCGGGAGGCGCTGCGCCGCGGCAAGCACGAGCTGCGCATCGGGCTGAACCGCACCGATCTCGACAACGAGCGCTTCGCCCTGAACGTCGTGCGGTGGTTGGGGCGGGCCCTCGACTGAGGCGGCCGGCGGCGGTCGGCAACGATCGCCGGCTTGGGCTATCATGCGGGGGTGATCCGGCGGCCGCGGTGCCGCCGGCGACGATCCGACGGGAGACCGACCATGCCTCTGTGCGTCTATCTGTGCTACGTGCCCGGATGCCAGGTGAAGGTGGAGCGCTGGATGCCCACCACCGAGGAGGGCACCGGGGCGCGGATTCCCTGTCCGCGCTGCGGCAACCCGCTGACCTGCGTGTGGACGGGAACGCAGGTGCCCACGCCCGCCTTCGACGATGTCGGCGCGGGAGCGCCCCGCACCGGCCGCTGAAGTGACCGGCCGCGCGCTGCAGCGCGCGTTGCTGGACTGGTACGCGCGTCACCGCCGGGCGCTGCCCTGGCGGGGGACGCGCGATCCCTATCGCATCTGGGTCTCCGAGGTGATGCTGCAACAGACCCGGATCGCCACCGCCACGCCCTACTACCGCGCGTTCCTCGCGCGCTTCCCGAGCCTCGCGGACCTGGCGCGCGCCCGGCCGGCCGACGTGCTGACGGCGTGGTCGGGTCTCGGCTACTACCGTCGCGCCCGCGCCCTGCACGCGGCGGCGGGGGAGGTGGTGCGCGAGCACGGCGGGCGGGTGCCCGACGATCCCGCGCACTTCGGGCGTCTGCCCGGCGTCGGACGCTACACCGCCGGGGCCGTGCTCTCGATCGCGTACGGCCGGCCCCTGCCCGCCCTCGACGGCAACGCCGCGCGCGTGCTGTCGCGGCTCGAGGCGCTGCCCGCCTCGCTCCGTGATTCGGCCGGAGCGCGCCGGTTGTGGGACCGGGCGGCGGCGCTGGTGCCGCGCACGCGGCCCGGTGACTGGAACCAGGCGCTGATGGAGCTGGGCGCCACGATCTGCACGCCCCGCGCGCCGCGCTGCGACGACTGCCCGCTGCGCCGCCACTGCCGCGCGCGGGCGCTGGGCCAGGTGGACCGCCTTCCGCCGGTGCCGGCTCGTCGCGCCGCGCACCGCGTGAAGATGGCCTACGCACTCGTCACGCGCGGGGGGCGCGTGCTGATGGCACGGCGCGAGGGTCCGCTGCTGGCCGGATTGTGGGAGCCGCCGGGGGTCGAGCTCGGCGCCACGGGGGCGGCGGTGGCGCTGCAGCGGCGGCTGGCGGATCTGGGGCTCCGCGTTCGCCTCGTCCCGACCGGGCGCGTCGTGCGCCACACCATCACCCACCGGCGCATCGAAGCCGAGATCTGGCGCGGCGTGTTGTCGCGACCCCCGCGGGCGCGCCCCGGGCCCGCGGCGGACCTGCGCTGGGTGAACGTGCGGGAGCCAGGCCTGGCCCTCACCGCCCTGGCGAAGAAGGTGGCGCGGTCGAGCCCGGTCGTCTAGTCTGCCCGTGCGATGAGCACCGCAACGGGAGGGACGCCATGAAGCGCCGCGGTGCCGCACGGCACGAACGCGATGGCCGGGAGCTCGAGCGCGTGGCGCTGTTCAGCGACGCGGTCTTCGCCATCGCCATCACGCTGCTCGTGCTCGAGCTCAAGGTGCCCGAGCCGGAGACGGTCCGCCTGGCCGGCGGTCTCGGGCAGGCGCTGATCCACCAGCTTCCCAGGTTCTTCGCCTTCCTCATCAGTTTCGCCGTGATCGGCAACTACTGGATGCTGCACCACCTGATGTTCCGGCGCCTGCGGCGGTGCGACGACGGGCTGGTGGCGCTCAACCTGATGCTCCTGTTCTTCGTGGCCTTCCTGCCGTTCCCGGTCGCGCTCTTCGGCAGCTTCCGGCGCGATCCCGTCGCGATCGGCGCGTACGCGATCTCCATCGCGCTGGCCGGCCTGAGCCTGAACCTGCTCTGGTGGTACGCCGCCGGGAAGCGCCGTCTCGTCGCCCCGGACCTCGACCGTCGCGTCGTGCGCTATGTCCAGTTCCGGCTCGCCGTGGTGGCGATCGCGTTCACGGTCTCGCTGCCCTTCGCGTTCCTGATCCCGAACTGGACGGTGCTCTCGATGGTGGCGATGGTCCCGCTCATGCGCTACTTCGGTGGACGCCTCGAGCGCGCGGCGCGCGAGGCCGAGGCCGCGGCGTCCGGCCCTCCGCCGCCCCGGGCGGTGGCCCCCGGGGCCGCCGCACCGCCACCACCGGCGGATCCCGCAGCGGGGTCCTGAGGCGCGCCCCGATTCCGTCGCGGGTCCGGACGACTCGAGCCGGTCGCCGACCGCACCGGCCTGGAACGTCGCGGGGCTCGCCGTCGTTCCCTGACGGCGAGCCCCGGAGCGTCGCGGACGATGGAGCCTATTCGGACTCCGCCGGCTTCGACCCCTTCTTCTCCTTCGGTGCGTGCCCGTGCAGGAGACGGTAGTCGAGGTACTCCCGGTATTCGTCCGGCCGCTTGGTGAAGCGCATCGCCCACGAGCCGAACCAGTCGCCGAAGTCGTCGAAGTAGGTGTAGACCACCGGGACCACGATCAGGGTCAGCAGGGTCGAGGTGATCAGGCCGCCGATCACCGCGTAGGCCATCGGCGCGCGGAACTCGGAACCGGCGCCGAGGGCCAGCGC
>CAYNPF010000286.1:0-3517 GCA_964398895.1 uncultured bacterium | reverse complement strand
TCGACGACTCGCTGAACCTGATGCGCGAGCACTACTGCCAGGGCTTCAGTTCCGATCCGATCCACCCGGAGAACGGTTGCCATCTCGAGATCGCGCCCTACTGGGCCGGCATCCGCTATCTGGGCGCCCGGGGACTCGCCGAGGACACCACCACCCGGCGCGTCTCCTTCTCGGCCTGGAGCTGGTCGCCGGGCAACACCTTCCGCGACGAGGACCGCGAACGCTACGCGCTCATGAGCACGGGCCTCATCCAGCCCATCGTCGGTGACAGTCTGCTGCCGCACAGCGGGGATCCCGTCGAGCTGTTCTCGGTCGGTCCGTTCCCGCTCGTCTACCGCGACAGCACGATCACCGTGGACTTCGCGTTCGTCTGCGGGCCCGATGGGAAGGGGAGCGTGCCCCTAGCCCGACCCATCCAGCTCAACTCGAAATTCGCCCAGTTCGCCTACGACCATAACTACACGCTGCCGGTGCCGCCGCCCTCGCCGCGCTTCCGGGTGGTGGCGCGCGACACGGCGCTCGACTTCTACTGGGACGACGAGTCGGAGAGCGCCTACGACGTGACCAGCCCGAACCCCCGTGACTTCGAGGGCTACCGGCTCTACGTCGGCGAGGACCCCGACACCATGTCGCTGGTCGCCCAGTTCGACGCCGCCGACGATACCTCCAGCTTCAACACCGGCTTCGACGCGGTCCGCCTGGCCACGCCGCAGCTCGTGGACACCATGCTGGCCAAGTACAAGTTCACGGTCCACGGCCTGCGCAACGGCTTCAAGTACTACTGTGCCGTCACCGCCTTCGATCAGGGCAACAGCCAGATCGAGCCGTTGGAGAGCGGACGGTCGCAGAACCAGCTCATCGCCGTGCCGGGGCCCGAGCCGGGCGAGATGACGTCCGTTGGCCCGACCGTCTTCCCCAACCCGTACCGCGTGGAAGCCCGCTGGGACCAGGGCACGAACGTCCGCAACCACTACCTGTGGTTCGCGAACCTCCCGCAGCGCTGTACGCTGCGGATCTACACACTGGCCGGTGACCTGCTGCTCGAGAAGGAGTTCGACGGCTCCAGCTACCACGGCGAGGGGACGCGCGGCATCTACGATTCCTCCACCTCGCTGGGCAAGCCGACGCTGTCGGGGACGATGTTCGGCTGGAACCTGATCACCAGCCAGGGGCAGGCGATCGCCACCGGGCTCTACCTGTACTCGGTGGAGGACCACACCCGCGGCGACAAGTACACGGTCGGCAAGTTCCTGGTGATCAAGTCCGACCGGGAGGGACAGTAGAGTGAAGCGCGCACGCTGGCTGCTGGCCGTGGCGGTCGTGGCCGCCCTGGGCATCGGCGGGCTGGCCGGCTGCTCGAAGAAGTTCCACGCCATCGGGAACCTGGCGCCGGAGACCTACGTCTTCGTGCAGGGGCCGGTGGACGTGGTGAACCACCGCGTGCACATCTACTGGTACGGGACCGACCCGGACGGCTCGGTGGCGGCCTACGCCATCCGCTGGGTCTACCCGCCCCCGGCCAGCCAGGACGTCGCCTGGGACACCATCTGGGTCGCCGGCAGCAGCAGCCCCCGCGACTCGATGTTCACCATGTTCACGGGTGACTCGGCGCAGGTGACGCCGCGCTTCGAGGTCTACGCGATTGACAACCAGGGCCTGGCCGATCCCACGCCGGCGGTGGAGACGTTCTCGCTGAGCAACATCGCCCCGACGGTGGCCTTCACCAACCCGCTGGACCTGGCCGACACCACTTACGCCTCGGTCACGGTGAGCTGGGCCACGACCGACCCGGACGGCGGCGGCCCCGGGCTGCACTACCGTGTCTGGCTGGACGGCAACGAGGCCAGCTACGACTCGACCAGCGACCAGACCTTCACGGTCCCCAGCCTTCGCTTCCTGCAGGGCGGTGTGTACGCGTCCGGTGCGCGCACGCTCTACGTGCAGGCCGTGGACGACGGCGGCCGCAGCGGTCCGGCCACGAGCATGACCTGGTACGTGAGGGCCCCCGCCAGCGTGCTGGAGAACAACCAGGGCCGGCTGCTGCTCGTGGACGACGTGCCGGTCACCGGGGCGAACAACGCCCTGTTCGACGCCTTCTACAAGAGCGTCGCCGACCTGCTGCCCAGCGGGACCTACAGCCTCCTGAAGCGGGAGTGCAACCCCGACATCTTCCGCAGCGGCGGTGACGTGGCCCAGACCTTCCGCCAGTTCCGGGCGGTGCTCTGGTACCGCGGGGGCGAGACCACGGTTTCCTCGCTGCTCAAGGCCTACCAGGACAGCATCGGCACCGGTTACCTCGAAGTCGGGGGCAATCTTTACGTGGACGGCCTGTATCTGGTCGAGGGGCTGAACGCGTCGGGTGCCTTCAGCCAGGACTTCATGACCCGCTATCTGGGCAGCAGCAGCCTGTACAACACCTTCGGAGCCATCGGCGGAGGGCAGTCGGACTCGACGGCCGGCTGGAACTGCCGTTCGGGCAGTCGGTTCCGCTCCTCGACCTACGGAGAGATCTTCAATACCCTGGCGGCACCGCCCGTGATGTCGGGGATGGCTGGTGGCATGCGCGCCTTCGTCGTCAATGACACCAGCTACGTCGCCCTCTGGGCCCTGCCCGGCCAGCTCCAGCCGGCCAACCCGGCCGAGATGCCGGTCGGCGTGACCGTCCCCCAGGCGAACAACGGCCGGATGGTCATGGTCACCCTGCCCATCCGCTACGGGCAGCCGACCCAGGTATCCAACATGTTGCGGCGTATACTCAACCAGTTCGGGATCGGCATCCCCCTGCCCTGACCAGGGTGGGGGGAACGCCCCTGCCGCGTCCCGCTAGCCCCTTTTTGGGTTGAGACTTAGCTCCCCCGTGGTATAGTTATCTGCGGTGTCTCGCGTACTAGGCCGGGGGCGTTCCCGCGCCGGACGGACCGGATCGTGGCCGGACCGTACGGGGCGTTCGTTCACACCCCCGGGACAGTCTCCCCTGACCCGAGGAGGTACGAAGACCGCGCTGTAGTCGCTGCCTCCCGCACCTTGACCACCGCACCAGGAAGAGAGGGGTCGAAATGAGTCGCCTTGTCCGAACGTTGTTCACCGTAGCGCTGCTGGCTGCCTTCTCTGCGACTGCGGCATCCGCCTACAACAAGTATCCCCCGGGACCGTCGTTCCGCTCCTGCCCCGACAGCGTGACGATCTACCAGATCCAGAGGGCCGACACGACGGTCAACCCGTGTGCCCCGGCGCTGAACGACACGGTGATGGGTTTCAACGGCGTCGCGACGGCCAAGCGTCCGCGGTCCACGGCGCGGCTCTACATCCAGCACTCGAACGCGGCGGACTACAACGCCGTGGAGATCTACACCAGCAACCAGACCTACAACGCGCAGTTCGCCCTCGGTGACAGCGTGGTCGCCTACGGCATCGTCGGTGACTACCAGGGCGAGACCCAGCTCGTGGGCACCGTCGGGACCTCCCTCATCATCCGCAAGGTCGCCAGCGGCACGGTCCCCGATCCGCGGATCGGCAC
>CAYNPF010000285.1:0-3530 GCA_964398895.1 uncultured bacterium | reverse complement strand
CTCGAGTGGCGCCTCGGTGACGCGGGTGCGGCGCGGCGAGCGCCTGAGCTTCGCCGGCCGTGTGCTCGACCGCCCGGGCGGGGACGCGGTGCTGCTGAACGGCGCGGCCTCGGTGATGATCGAGGATTCGGCGCCGGTGGACACCGCGTCCACCAGTGCGGGGACGTGCCCCTATCCCTACTACGCCGGAGCGATCTTCCGCGGTGACGTGGGAATGACGAACGGGGAGTTCGGGGGCAGCTTCATCGTGCCGCTCGAGGCTCGCGAGGGCACGGGGGGCCGGCTGCGGGCGTACGTGCAGGGGCTGCCGGCGGGCGGCGGTGTCCAGACGGACGGTGTCGGCGCCCTGCGCACCACCGTGCAGGGCGGGGAGGTCCCGACGGGCGACGAGAGCGGACCCCGCATCGGACTCTCGTTCGTCGGCGGCTCGACCACGGTGCGCCCGGACGCGGTGCTGACCGTGGACCTGTACGACGAGAGCGGCATCCTGACCACGAACCACACGCCGCAGAACGGGATCGTGGTCGCGGTGGACGGCAGCACGGTCAACCGCGCCGATATCACATCGACCTTCCGCTACGCCGCCAACTCGTACCAGTCGGGGACGGCCAGCTACACGCTGCCCAATCTCGCCGAGGGGGCGCACACCGTCACGGTCAGCGCGGCCGACAACCTGGCCTCCGGCCTCAGCGCCGGGGCGCACCGGTCCCACGCCAGCATTGACTTCACGGTGGTGACACAGCCCAGCCTCTTCATCCGCCACGCGTACCTGTTCCCGAATCCGACTGAGTCGCGCTCGGGCCACGGGGGCGGGCAGTTCGTGGTGGACGTGCCCGGCGATTCCGTCAACTGCCTGCTGCGCATCTACACGGTCTCGGGCAGGCTCATCCGGACGCTCACCAGCTTCGGGAGCCTCGGGCAGGTCCAACTGCCCTGGGACGGTCTCGACGAAGAGGGACAGCCCCTGGCCAACGGGGTGTATTTCTTCCGGGTTCACGTGAACCTGCGGGCTGCCGATGGCACGAGTAGCCCGGCGCAGAAGGCGGACGCCGACGGCCGGTTCGTGATCGTGAACCGGTGACGGGCTCGGCCGGAGCGTCCATCACCCTGTCGGGCATGGACTTGGCGGCCGCGAAATGAGCAGGGATCGAGGCGGTGAAGCGGGGCCGCCCGGGGATTGTGGAGAAACGACCCGGGGTCCGGTGTAGTATCCCGGACCGCTTGCTGTGGGGGATCGTCGTACCGACGGAGGAAGATGGACCATGTGCTTCAACCGAACGCTACTTGCCGTTTTCGCCGGGCTCCTGCTGGCGGCGCCGGCCTTCGCCCAGGGGACGGGTCGTTCCCTTGACATCCAGCCGGGCGCCCGTGAGAACGGCATGGGGGTGGCGGGTGTCGCCCTGGCCGATGGTGCCTCGGGCATGACCTGGTGGAACCCGGCCGGTCTGGGTTTCGCCCAGAAGCCCGCGGTCCAGCTCACCTACGCCCAGCTCGTGCCCGGCCTCGCCAACGACGTGAGCTACAACTACGCCTCCTACGTCCAGCCGGTCGAGGGCTGGGGGGCGTTCGGCATCGGGATCATCTTCCTCGACTACGGTTCGAGCACCGAGGTGGACAACGGCGGCACCGAGAAGGGCACGTTCGACTCGAACGAGTTCTCGCCGGCGCTGTTCTACGGCACCCGCCTGTTGCCCGACCTGTCGGTGGGTGCCTCCGTCAAGTACATCCGCATCCAGTTGGCGCCCTCGAGCCTCGAGGGCGTGGGGCAGACCTTCGGGATTGATGTGGCGGCCCTGTACCGCATCCCCGTGGCGCGCCTGCGGCTCGGCGCCAACCTGCAGAACATGGGGCCGAGCGTGACCTTCATCAACGAGGACGAGTCGAGCCCGCTGTCGCGTAACCTGCGCACCGGTTTCGCGTGGGACGCGTACTCGCGGTCGGGCTTCAGTTCGACGATCGTGGGCGACTTCTACCAGTCGCTGGTCACGAACAAGTGGCGCACCTACAACGGCGGGATGGAGGTGAAGTACGCCAATCCCGGCGGTCACGGGCTGGGCGAGCTGGGCGTCGCCGGCCGCATCGGCTACTACTACGACGACCTGGGTGACATCCAGGACCTGACCTACGGTCTGGGGCTGAGCTGGGCCAAGCTGAGCCTCGACTACGCGGCGGTGCCGCAGTCGAGCACGCTGCCGCACGTTGACAAGATCAGCCTGGGCTACCGCTTCTGACGCGGCCCGGATCGGGGAGACCACCCGTGCGCGGCCGGCTCGTCCAAGTCCTCGCCGTCTGTCTGCTCTTCGCCGCCTGCGCCTCCGCGCGGGCGGCGGAGCCGCTTCGGGTCCGCCGCGTCGCCGGCGCCGCGGACGTACAGCGCCTGCACCGGGCCGGTCTCCCGATCCCGGCGGTGCTGAGTCCCGCCGAGCAGCGCGTCCAGGCGGAGCGCGAGCGGCGCTGGCGCTCCTTCGACGACGTGCTCAGCGGCCCCGGCGCCGACTGGTCCATGGCGGCGCAGCGGCGGGTCGGCTGGCGGCCGCGGCCGGCCTTCGGACCGCAGGAGCGGGGCGCGGCCCGCGTGGGCGCGGCGGTCGAGCCCGAGACCATCCGCGTCGCCTTCATCCGCCTCGACTTCGCGGCGGACCGCGGCGCCTCGACCGGTGACGGCCGTTTCGACCTCTCCACGCCGGGACCCGGCGCCATCCCGATTGACCCGCCGCCGCACAACCGTCACTTCTTCGAGCTCCACCTCGAGGCGCTGTCGCGCTACTACGAGGCGATGTCCTACGGGCGGGTGGTGATCGTGGGCGACGTGTGGCCGCGCGAGGACACCGCCGCCTACACGCTCTCCGACATGGCGGACTACGGACCGTGGACGTTCAGCCAGACGATCTACGCCGAGGCCCTGCGCATGTTCCGCGACATGTTCTTCGCGGCCGACTCGCAATCCGCGCGGCGCGGCGATCGCATTCCCTGGGACCAGTACGACCGCTTCTACCTGATCCATGCCGGCGGCGACATGCAGAACGACGTGCTCAAGGACAGTCCGCAGGACCTGCCGTCGTTCACGATCACGGTGGCCGACAGCGAGGCGGTGATCTTCCCTGACTCGCTGAACCGCCCGATCAGCCGGGCCACGATCATCCCCGAACTCGGGGCCCAGGACGGCTACTACGGCGCGCTCAACGGTGTGATCGCCCACGAGTCGGGACACAACCTCTTCGGCCTGACCGATCTCTACGACGTCAAGACGGGCTACCCGGTGGTGGGCTACTGGAGCCTGATGGACAGCGGCAACCTGCTGGGTTCGCGGGTGCAGACCAGTCAGGGCCAGATCTACGCCACCGGTCTGCTGCCGCCGAGCGTGGATGCGTGGCAGCGCGCCTTCGTCACGGACGTGCTGGACTTCCCCGAGGTGGACTACGGCGGTGCGACCACCGAGATCTGGAACGTCGAGCGCAATCCCGACGTGCGGCGGGTGACGCTGTCCGCCGACGAGTACCTGCTGCTGGAGCACCGCTACCTGGCGCCGG
>CAYNPF010000284.1:0-3535 GCA_964398895.1 uncultured bacterium | reverse complement strand
GCTCGATTCGTGCGGCGCCGACACCCAGGGGGCCATCGGCTACCAGGTGCAGCGCGCCATGTACAACGAGATGAAGGACTGGCCGCAGAAGCCGGTGGTCGCCACCGTGGTCACCCAGACGCTGGTGGACCGCAACGACCCGTCGTTCCAGAAGCCGTCGAAGCCGATCGGCTCCTTCATGGACGAGGCCAAGGCGAACGCCCACCGCGAGAAGGACCACTGGGACATCGTCGAGGACGCCGGCCGCGGCTTCCGCCGCGTCGTCGCCTCGCCCCGGCCCAAGCGCATTGTCGAGCTGGAGGCGATCCGCCGCCTGCTCGAGAACGACATCCTCGTGGTCGCGGTCGGCGGCGGCGGCATCCCGGTGATCGAGGACGCGCAGGGCAGGCTGCAGGGCGTGGCGGCGGTGATTGACAAGGACCTCGCCACCAGCCTGCTGGCGCGCGAGCTGAAGGCCGACCTGCTCATCATCTCGACGGCGATCGAGAAGGTCTGCCTGAACTTCCGCAAGAGCGACCAGAAGGACATCGACCGCATGACCCTGGCCGAGGCCAAGCGGTACCTGGCCGAGGGCCACTTCGCGCCGGGCAGCATGAAGCCCAAGATCGAGGCGATCATCGAGTTCCTCGAGTCCGGCGGGAAGCAGGCGCTGGTCACCGACCCGCAGCACCTCGTGCCCGCGCTGGAGGGGAAGACGGGCACCTGGATCGTCGCGTGACCGCGCTCCCGGCGGCGCTCGCCGGCCTGCGCTGCGTGCGCTGCGGCGCGCTCACGCCGGTCGCCGACGAGCTCTACGTCTGCCCGGACTGCGGCGCCAACACCCTGGTCGAGTACGACCTCGAGCGGGTGAAGCGCGGCTGGTCGCGGGAGGCGCTGGCCGCCGATCCCGATCCGACGCTGTGGCGCTACCTGCCGCTGCTGCCGGTGCGCGAGCGCCTGCCCGGGCCGCCGGTGGGCGGCACGCCGCTGGTGCCCGCGCCGCGGCTGGCGAAGGAACTGGGCCTCGCACAGCCGCTGCTGCTCAAGGACGACGGCCGCAATCCCAGCGCGTCGTTCAAGTGCCGCGCCAGCTCGGTGGCGCTGGAGCGGGCGCGCGAGATCGGCCGCACGCTGGTGACCGGCGCCTCGACCGGCAACGCCGCCTCGGCCACCGCCGTGCTGGCGGCGGCGCCGGGGATCCGCACCCGCATCTTCGTGCCGAAGGCCGCGCCGCGCGCGAAGATCGCGCAACTGCTCACCTTCGGCGCCGAGGTGCTGGCGGTCGAGGGCACCTACGACCAGGCCTTCGATCTCTGTCTCGAGGCGACGCGCCGTTTCGGCTGGTACAACCGCAACACCGGCTTCAACCCGTGGACGCGCGAGGGGAAGAAGACGGTGTCGTTCGAACTCTGCGAACAGCTCGACTGGCAGGTTCCCGACCTGGTCGTCGTGCCGGTGGGGGACGGCAACATCCTCTCCGGCGTGTGGAAGGGCTTCGTCGAGTTCCACCGCCTCGGCTTCATCGCGCGCCTGCCGAAGCTGCTGGCCGTGCAGGCCGAGGGCAGCGCCGCCATCGTGCGGGCCGCGGCCGGCGACGGCGTGATCCGCCCGGTCTCGGGCGAGACCGTGGCCGACTCGATCTCCGTCAGCCTGCCGCGGGACGGCGAGGCGGCGGTGCGCGCCATCCGCGAGTCGGGCGGCTTCGGCGTCACCGTGCCGGACGCCGCCATCCTCGCCGCCATCGGCGAGCTGGCGCGCGGCTCCGGTGTGTTCGCCGAGCCGGCGGCGGCCGCGTCGTGGGCCGGGCTGAAGGAGGCGGTGCGACAGGGTCGCGTGGACCCGGCCTGGCGGGTCGTGGCGCTGGTCACCGGCAACGGGCTCAAGGACGTGGCCTCGGCGATGAAGGTCGCCGGCGAGCCGCGCGTCATTCCGCCCGATCCGGCGGTGCTCGACACGCTGTTCCCGGAGGGCTAGCTGGCCCCGGGGGATTCGCCGGCCCCGGGGGATTCGAACGGAACGATCACCGCAGTCGGCGTCGCGCGCGACTGCTCATTACCCACGAACACGGGAGAGAGACGATGAGGAGCTTCATCGGACGTGACATCCTTTCGCTCAGGGATTTCGAGCGCGACGACTACACCCGCATCTTCGAGGTGTGCGAGAAGCTGGCGCCCGCCGCGCACAACCGCCGCAACATGGACCTGTGCAAGGACAAGACGCTGCTGACCGCGTTCTACCAGCCCAGCACCCGCACCCGCATGTCCACCGAGGCCGCCATGCACCGCCTCGGCGGGCACGTGCTCGGCTTCTCCGACGCCAAGATGACCCGCGCCGGGGACTTCTACCAGGAGTCCATCAAGGACACCGTGCGCATGCTCGAGTACTACGCCGACGTCATCGCCATGCGTCACTTCCAGCTCGGCGCGCCGGCCGAGGCCGCGAAGTACTCCTCGGTGCCCATCATCAACTGCGGCGACGGCTGGGGCGAGCACCCCACCCAGGTGCTGACCGACCTGTACACCATCTGGCGCGAGCGCGGCACGCTCGACGGCCTGCGCTGGATGTGCGTCGGTGACCACCGCATGCGCACCATGCACTCGATCGGCCACGCCGCCACCCAGTTCGACATGGAGCTGGACGTGGTCTACCCGCCCGATATGGCGCCGACCGCGGAGTTCAAGCAGGAGCTGCGCGACCGCAACGTGCGCTACAACGAGTGGAAGAGCACCTCGGAGTGCATCGCCAAGGCCGACGTCATCTACATCGAGCCGGTGGTGCAGGCCGACTACACCAAGGCGCGGGTGGACGCCGCCGACGCCAAGAAGGGCCTCACCCCGCCCGAGTACCAGGTCACCCGCGCGATGATGCGCGACCTGGCCAAGAAGG
This sequence comes from uncultured bacterium, assembly GCA_964398895.1. Lineage (GTDB taxonomy): Bacteria > Eisenbacteria > RBG-16-71-46 > RBG-16-71-46 > RBG-16-71-46 > JANXPZ01. The sequence goes on along the minus strand of CAYNPF010000284.1, from coordinate 670 downwards.
ACGCCATCGTCCTGCACTCGCTGCCGCGCATGGACGAGCTGCCCACCGACGTGGATAGCACCCGCCACGCCCGCTACTGGATCGAGGCGGCGAACGGCGTCGTGCTGCGCATGGCGCTCATCGCCCTGGTGCTGGGGCGCGCCGAGTAGCCGCCGTCCGGCGGAGGAACGCGACGGGGCGGTCCCGACCGGCCTTGGGCCGGCGTCCGGGACCGCCCCGTTCGCACGTGCGCCGGGATCAGAGTGCCCGCGCCAGCGCCTGGTAGCCGCGCGCGGCCGCGAATAGCTCGGCCTCGGCCAGGCTCTCGTCCACCGCGTGCGCCGCCGAGATCTCGCCGGCGCCGTAGATCAGGGTGGGGATGCCGCGCCGCCCGGCGGTGGCGGTGCCGTTGGTGCTGTAGGGGGCGTAGAAGACCTCGTCGCCCAGCCCGGCCGCGCGCAGTGCCGCGCGCGCCCGGACCGCGTGCGGCGCGTCGGCCGGCACGGCCCAGCCGGGATGGAACGCCTCCACGGTGAAGGTGGCGCCGGTGTAGCAGGTCAGCTCGCAGGGGTGCAGCGAGACGCTCACCCCCTCGAGGCCCGCCAGCGCCGCGGTCATCTCGGCCAGCACGCCCTCGCGCGTCTCGCCGCGCACCAGGCGGCGGTCGAAGCGAGCGGTGGCGTGGTAGGGC
>CAYNPF010000283.1:0-3546 GCA_964398895.1 uncultured bacterium | reverse complement strand
ACGCGGGGCCGTTCCGCGACCTCTTCGACCTGGCGCACCGGGCGGGCGCCTCCACGATGAACCGCCGCGTGCTCGAGAGCCTGGTGGCGGCCGGGGCCTGCGACGAGCTCGGCGCGGAGCGCGGGCGCATGTTCGCCGGGGCCGGCCGCGTGCTGGAGCAGGCGGCGGCGCTGCAGCGCGACCGGGCCCGCGGGCAGTCCTCGCTGTTCGGCGAGGAGGGGCAGGACGACGGGCTGGTGACGGCGAGCGAGCTGCCGCCGGCGCCGGCGTGGAGCACCCGGGAGCGCAGCGCCCACGAGAAGGAGGTGCTGGGCCTCTATTTCTCCGAGCACCCGCTGGAGCCGCTGCGCGGCGAACTGGAGCGCCTGGCCACCCACACGGTCGAGGACCTGCCGCAGCAGCCGCACGGCACCGAGGTGCGCATCGGCGGGGTGCTGGGGGAGCTGCGAACCATCAACACCCGCAACGGGAAGCTGATGGCCGCCGCCATGCTCGAGGACCTGACGGGGCGGATCGAGTGTACTCTGTTCCCGGACCTCTACGAGCAGGTGCGGCCCTGGCTGGCCGAGGACGAGATCGTGGTCATCTCGGGGCGGGTGGAGATCCGCGAGGAGCGGGGGGCGAAGCTGGTGCTCACCGAGGTGCGGCGCCTCGAGGAGGCGCGGGCGGTCTGGTCGCCGACGCTGCACATCGAGGTGGCGGCGGCGAGCCTGTCGGTGCAGTGGCTGGAGGAGGTGGACGAGGTGCTCTCGGCGCATCCGGGCGATTCGGAGGTCTACCTGCACCTCGTGCTCCCCAACCGGGAGCGCAAGACGAGGCGTTCGCGGCGTTACCGGGTGGCCGGGGACAGCGACGTGGCGGAGGCGCTGCGCCATCGCTTCCCCGGGGTGCGCGCCTTCTGGGGAAAGGGGGTCTCGTGACGACGGTGGCGCTGGAGTTCGAGAAGCCGGTGCTGGAGCTGGAGGAGCGGATCCGCGAGCTCCGCGAGCACGCCGCGACGAGCGGGCTGGAGGCGGGCGAGGAGCTGGCCGAGCTCGAGCGCAAGGCCGACGAGCTGCGCCGCGAGATCTACGCCGGGCTGACGCCGTTCCAGCGCGTCCAGCTCGCCAAGCACCCGAGGCGGCCCTACAGCCTCGACTACATCCAGGCCTGCTTCACCGACTGGACCGAGCTGGCTGGCGACCGGCACTTCGCCGACGATCCCGCGATCCTGACCGGGCTGGCGCTGCTCGAGGGACGCCCGATCATGGTGGTGGGGCAGCAGAAGGGCCGCGACACCAAGGAGAACATCCACCGGCGCTTCGGCATGGCGAGCCCCGAGGGCTACCGCAAGGCCCTGCGGGTGATGAAGCTGGCCGAGCGCTTCGGCGTGCCGGTCGTCACCCTGGTGGACACGCCGGGGGCCTACCCGGGCCTGGGAGCGGAGGAGCGCGGGCAGGCCGAGGCGATCGCCGTGAACCTGCGCGAGATGGCGCGGCTGCGCGTGCCGGTGGTCACGGTGGTCATCGGCGAGGGGGGCTCGGGCGGGGCGCTGGGCATCGCCGTGGCCAGCGCGGTGCTGATGTTCGAGAACTCCGTCTACTCGGTGATCTCCCCGGAGGGCTGCGCCGCCATCCTGTGGCGCGACCGGGCCCGGGCCGCCGATGCCGCGGTGGCTCTCAAGCTGACGGCCGCCGACCTGGCCGGGCTGGGGGTGATTGACGGGGTGCTGCCGGAGCCGGTCGGTGGCGCGCACCGGGATCCGGCGGCGGCCGCGGCGACGCTGAAGGCCGAACTCATCGAGCGGCTCGACGCCCTGGCGGCGCTGGACGGCGACGAGCTGGTCGAACGGCGCATGCGCAAGTTCCGGGACATGGGAGTCTACGAGCGGTCCACGAGTTGACCGTCGGAAAACGCGGTTGATAGACTGCCACGACGCCGGGGCTCCGTATCCGGCGGATCGTGGCCTGCCGTCAACGAGCGAGGAGTCGATGGCCCTCAGTCCCGAGCTGCTCCAGATCCTGGTGTGTCCCGCCTGCAAGGGCGACCTGGTCTACGAAGAGGCCTCCCAGCGCCTCACCTGCAACGCCTGCCGGCTGCGGTATTGCATCGTGGACGACATCCCGGTGATGCTGGTCGAGGAAGCGGAGAAGTTCTGAGCCGGCCCATCGGCAGGCGGCCCTTCCGGATGCGTCGCGCGGTTCCCTGGCTGGTCCTGGCCGCGCTGGTCCCGTCGTGCCTGCGGGTCGGGCTCGCGCACGCCGAGCCCGCGTCGGCGGTGAGCCTCGTCAGCGCCGGGGCGGCGGCGATCCGCTTCGCCGTGGACGTGCCCGCGCTGACACTCCGCCAGCAGGTGGGGGCCGACGGCCGGACGTCCACCGTGCGTCTCGTCGCCGACGGGTTCGAATGCGTGGCGGGACCGGATGACGCCGGCCTGCCGACGCGCATCGTGCTGCTGGCCGTGCCGCCGCTGGGAGCGGTGCGCGTGAGCGCCACGGGCGGCTCGCCCGAGGTCCACGAGGGCGTCCTGCTCGACGGCGTGCCGCTGGACGGGAGCGGCGGGCTCGCCCGGATCCCGTCGAGTTGGCGGACGAGCACGGAGCGAGCGCGGCTGCTGGACGTGAGCTGGATGCGCAACCAGCGCGTCGCCCGTGTGCAGGTGCGCCCGGCCGACTACGACCCGGCGACGCGGCGGCTCACCGTCTACCGTCGCGTCGAGGTGACGGTGCAGGTCGAGTCGGGGGCGGAGGACTGGGGCCCGGCGGCCGAGAGCCCCGATGCGTTCGAGCGCGTCTACCGCGGGGCGCTGCTCAACTACGAGCAGGGCCGCTCGTGGCGCCGACCCTCCACCGCGCGGCTGGCGGCGCGGGCGGCGCTGCGCCCGGAGGGGCTGGCATCGGTGGCGGCGGTGGTGCCGGACAGCAGCGTCTACTTCGGCCGCTCCTGGATCAAGATCTCGGTGACGCGCACCGGGTTCTACGAGGTTCCCTACGCCCTGCTGCGCAACTACGGCCTGTTCTCGGGGGACACGGAGACCGTGCTGCTCGACAGCCTGCGGTTGTTCACTTGGCCGGGCGTGCCGGTGCTGCCCGAGGCGTCGTACTGCGACTCGTGCGACTACCGCGAAGTCGCGGTGAGCTTCAAGGACGACGGCGACGGCAGCTTCCGCACCAACTCGGACACCTTCATCTTCTTCGGCATGGGGCCGAGCGACTGGGCGAGCCTCTACGACGCCTCGAAGCCCGAGACCGTGTTCGTCAACCACCCCTACGCCACCACGAACTACTACTACCTGACACGGGCGACAGAGGACTTGCCGGTGGGCGGCACGCCGGCGCGCATCGCGGCGCGCGACGGCGCGATCGCCAACCCGGGGCTCACGCCCCCCGCCACCTTCCCGGCGCGCGCGCACTTCGAGCAGGACATCGAGTACTTCCCCAACGCCTCGCCGCTGGTGACCGGCAACGACCCGAACCTGCCCTGGGAGAGATGGTTCTGGCGCTCGGTGAAGGGCGGGACGGCAGCGAGCATCGAGGTGGACCTGCCCGGCGCGGACACGACGCAGGC
>CAYNPF010000282.1:0-3575 GCA_964398895.1 uncultured bacterium | reverse complement strand
GTTCGGGGCGCACATGGAGGTCGAGCTGCTGAACGACGGCCCCGTGACGCTCTTGATCGAGACACCGGTGGCCGACGCGGGCGAGGCGCGGTGAGCGGGCGGCGCCGCCCGGGCGGCACCCTGTTCTACGCCGGCCGCCGGCCGGTGGTGCTGGCCTCGGCCTCGCCGCGACGGGTGGCGCTGCTGCGCCAGGTGGGGCTCGAGTTCACCATCGCCGATCCGGGGCCGGACCGCGACTGGCCGGGGGCGGCGGAGCCGCGGCACGGAGTGCGGGCGCTGGCGCTGGAGAAGGCGCGGCGGGTGGCGGCCGGGCGGCCCGAGGCGCTGGTGATCGGCGCCGACACGGTGGTGGTGGCCCGCGGCGCGCGGTTGGGCAAGCCGGCCGACGCGGCGGCGGCGGTCGAGATGCTGCGTCGGCTGCACGGCCGGACCCACGAGGTGTGGACCGGGCTGGCGGTGGTGCGGGGGGACGAGCAGCGGACCGCCGCCGAGGTGACCCGGGTGCAGTTCGTGCGCCTGAGCGAGGCCGAGATCGCCGAGTACGTGGCCACGGGTGAGCCGCTCGACAAGGCCGGGGCCTACGGGATCCAGGGGATGGCGGCGCAACTGGTGCGGGGCATCGAGGGCGACTATGCCAACGTGGTGGGCCTCCCGCTGGCCCGCCTGCGCCGGCTCCTGCGGGAGTTCGCCTAGCCCGGGCCATGAATCGTCCCGGCCATGCCCGGGCTGCGCCCTCGTCGGGCTGGCGGGCGGGGTGGCTTGACACCGCTTCGCGGCGACTGCTAGTCTCCGACGCTTCTTATGGATAGGGGAAAGTCCCCATGTTTGGCCCGGTGGTGGCACGCGGGGTCGGGTGGGGGACTGCCCGAGAGGATCGCGCAGTGGAGGATGGCATGAAGACCTATTCCGCCCGGCCGAGCGATGTCCAGCGGCAGTGGCTGGTCGTGGACGCCGAGGGCAGGACGCTGGGGCGGCTGGCGACGCAGGTCGCCATGGTGCTGCGGGGCAAGCACAAGCCGATCTACACGCCCCACATGGACACCGGCGATCACGTCGTGGTGATCAACGCGGAGAAGATCGTCCTCACCGGCCGCAAGGGCGAGGACAAGCAGTACTTCCATCACACGCTGTACCCGGGCGGCGCCAGCTTCACGTCGATCCGCGAGGTGATGCAGAAGCACCCCGAACGCATCGTCCAGCGGGCGGTTCAGGGCATGATGCCCAAGAACAAGCTCGGCCGCGCGATGCTGAAGAAGCTGAAGGTGTACGCGGGGGCGGAGCATCCCCACGCGGCGCAGCAGCCGGTTCTCTGGAACCCTGAGTAGGCACGAGGAGAGGCATGGCGACCGAGATGGCGAACAAGCCCCGTACCGGGCGACGCAAGCACGCGGTGGCCCGTGTGCACCTGCTGCCGGGCAACGGCAAGCATCTGGTGAACGACCGCACCCCGCTCGAGTACCTGACGCGGGAGACGCTGGTGCAGACCGCCTTCCACGCGCTCACGGTGGCGAACGTCGCCGGGAAGTTCGACGTGGTGGCGCGGGTGCACGGCGGTGGGCTCACGGGACAGGCCGGCGCGCTGCGGCTGGCGCTGGCGCGCGCGCTGGTGCGGGACGACGAGAGCCTGCGTGGCGTGCTGGGACGCGCGGGGCTGCTGACCCGCGACCCGCGCATGAAGGAACGCAAGAAGTACGGGCAGCCGGGCGCGCGCAAGCGCTTCCAGTTCAGCAAGCGCTAGACGAAGGACAACTCACACGCCCCGGTCGGAGCGCGGGGTCCCCGGGAGGGGGCGGCGCTCGTGGGCGGCGACGGGGCGGAGGACACAACCCCACAGGAGGATGTCGTGGCAGAACTGGTGATGAAGGACCTGCTCGAAGCGGGTGTGCACTTCGGGCACCAGACGCGGCGCTGGAATCCGCAGATGAAGAAGTTCATCTTCATGGAGCGGAACGGCATCTACATCATCGACCTCCAGAAGACGCTGAAGTGCGCGCAGGAGGCGAAGGCCGCGATCGAGAAGGTGGTGCGGGGCGGCGGGCACGTGCTGTTCATCGCCACCAAGAAGCAGGCGAAGAGCATCGTGGTGGAGGAGGCCGTGCGCTGCGGTCAGTTCCACGTCACCGAGCGCTGGCTCGGCGGCATGCTCACCAACTTCAAGACCATCCGCACCAGTATCAAGCGCCTGCACGACCTCGACCGGATGGCGACCGACGGCACCTTCGAGAAGATGAGCAAGAAGGAGGTCTCCCGGCTGCGGCGTGAGCGCGAGCGCCTCGAGTTCGCCTTCTCCGGCATCAAGGAGATGCCCGGGCTGCCGTCGCTGGTGTTCGTGATCGACACCAAGAAGGAGAAGATCGCGATCGCCGAGGCGAACCGGCTGGGCATCCCGATCGTGGGCATCGTGGACACGAACTGCGACCCGACGGTGGTGAACTTCCCGATCCCCGGGAACGACGACGCGATCCGCGCCATCCGGCTGTTCACGCGCCTGGTGTCGGAGACCGTCCTGGAGGCCAAGTCCTTCGCGCTGGAGGGTGCCGACCAGGAGACCGTCTCGTTCGGCGGTGAGGAGACCGAGGGCGAGACCGACGCCGTGAGCGCGCGGTAACCCGGAGAGTGGGTCCTTTGACGCCCGTCCGTGGCTACCACCCGGGCGGGCGTCGTGACGACAGGGGCAGACGATGACGATCACCGCTGAACAGGTGAAGAGCCTCCGGGACCGCACCGGTGCCGGGATGATGGAATGCAAGAAGGCGCTGGCCGAGTCGGCCGGCGACGTGGACAAGGCGATCGACCTGCTGCGCAAGGCCGGCCTGCAGCGCGCCGAGAAGCGCCAGGACCGTGCCGCGAACCAGGGTCTGGTCGAGGCCTACATCCATCCGGGCAACCGGGTCGGCGTGCTGATCGAGGTCAACTGCGAGACCGACTTCGTGGCCCGCACCCCCGAGTTCCAGGAGCTGGTGCGCAACCTGGCCATGCAGGTGGCCGCGCTCAAGGCCGAGTTCGTGAGCCGCGAGGAAGTCCCGGCCGAGCGCGTCGCCAAGGAGCGCGAGATCTACGTCGCACAGCTCGCCGAGCAGAAGAAGCCGGCGAACATCATCGAGAAGATCGTCGAGGGCAAGCTGGACAAGTTCTACGGCGAGTGCTGCCTGCTGGAGCAGCCCTACATGCGCGACGACACCATGAAGGTCGGCGACCTGGTCACCGGGCTTTCCGGCAGGACCGGCGAGAAGATGGCGGTCCGGCGCTTCGTCCGCTTCGAGCTGGGCAAGGACTGATCCCATGCCCGGCCGCTGGCGGCGGGTGCTGCTGAAGCTCTCCGGCGAACAACTTGCCGGGGGAGCCGGGCACGGCATCGACGAGACGACGATGGGGGACCTGACGGAGGAGATCCGCCAGGTCCACGCGCTCGGCGTCGAGATCGGCATCGTCCCCGGGGGCGGGAACATCTTCCGCGGCCTGGCGGCCAGCGCCCGCGGCATGGACCGCGTCGGCGCCGACCACATGGGCATGCTGGCCACCGCGATCAACGGACTGGCGCTGCAGCACGCCCTCGAGCAGCGGGGCGTGCAGAC
>CAYNPF010000281.1:0-3589 GCA_964398895.1 uncultured bacterium | reverse complement strand
GCGGGTGCTGCCCGAGCTGCACCGGTTGGTGGCGGCGCTGGGCGGGCCGGCGGACCGGCGCCCGTGAGCGCGGCGGTGCCGGCCATCGCGGCCGAGGGGCTCGGGCACCGCTACTCGGGCGGACGCGGGCTGGCGCCGCTCGACTTCGCGCTGGCCGGGCCGGGCCTCGTCGCCGTCACCGGTCCGAACGGCTCGGGCAAGAGCACGCTGCTGCGGGTGCTGGCCGGCCTGCTGCGGCCCAACCGGGGGCGCCTGCGCGTACGGGCCGACGGGCGCGAGCTGACGGCGGAGGAGCGACGGGCGCGCCTGGGCTACGCCGGTCCGGAACTGGCCTTCTACGCCGAACTGAGCGGACGCGAGAACCTGGCCTTCGCGGCGGCGGCTCGTGGCCTCGGCGATGCCGCGGCGCGGATCGGCGCGGTGCTGGAGCGCGTCGGGCTCGCGCCCCACGCGGACGAGCGGACGGCGGCGCTGTCCTCGGGCATGCGACAGCGGTTGCGGCTGGCCTTCGCCCTGCTCCACCGGCCGGCCCTGCTGCTCCTCGACGAGCCGGGCAGCCACCTCGACGAGGACGGCCGCGCGGTGCTGGAGCGTATCGTCGGCGAGGAGTCCCGCGCGGGGCTCGTCGTCGTCGCCACCCACGAGGCGAGGGAGTGGAACCTCGCCACCCGGCGGATCGAACTGCATGCGCACGGTCTGGGCGATCCTGCGTAGGGAGTGCCGCGGCGAGTGGCGCACGCGCCACGGACTGGGCGCGGCGCTGCTGTTCGCGCTGGCCTCGCTGGTCGGCGTGTCGTTCGTCGTCGGTCCGCTGGGCGACCGCCCCGACCTGCTGGCGGCGCTGCTGTGGATCGTGCTGCTGTTCGCGGCGCTGGCCTCGCTGGCCCACGCCTTCGTGCGCGAGGTCGAGGCCGGCACGCTGACCCTGCTGCGCCTGGTCGCCTCGCCGACCGCGATCGCGCTCGGCAAGCTGCTCTTCAACCTGCTCTTCCTCGGCGTGCTCGAGCTGGTCACCGTGCCGGTCTTCCTCGTGCTGATGGGGGCGCCGGCGGTGCGCTGGGGGCCGTTCCTGCTCGTCCTGGGTCTCGGTAGCCTGGCGCTGGCGGCGACCACGACGCTGGTGGGGGCGGTGGTGGCGCAGACCCGCGCGCGCGGCGCGCTGTTCGCGGCCGTCGCGCTTCCGCTGCTGATCGTGGTGCTGATCGCCGGCGTGGCGGGGCTGCGGGCGCAGTGGGAGGGAGCCTCGGTGGCGGGCGAGGCGCGGCTGCTGGCCGCCTACGCGGCGGTGGTGCTGGGCGTGAGCCTGCCGCTGTTCGACCACGTGTGGGAGGACTGACGTGATCCGCCGCCTGTTCCTGTTCGCGTGGGTGGCGCTGGCCCTGGTCGGCGGCTTCCTCTGGGCCCCGCCGGTGGCCGGGCTCGGTGCGACCACGCGCGTGCTCTACCTGCACATCCCCTGCGCCTGGGTGGCCGTGCTGGCGCTGGCCTGGTCCATGGTGCACAGCATCCTCTACCTGCGGACGCGCCGCCTCGGGCACGACGACCACGCGGCGGCGGGTGTCGGCCTCGGCCTGCTGTTCGGACTCGCCGCCACGGTGAGCGGCTCGGTGTGGGCCGAGGCGCGCTGGGGCTCGTGGTGGAACTGGGACCCGCGCGAGACCACGATCGTGCTGCTGCTGCTGGTCTACGGCGCCTACCTGGCCCTGCGTGGCGCCGTCGAGGGGGAGGAGCGCCGGGCGCGGCTGGCCGCCGTCTACGCCGTGCCGGCCTTCGTCACCGTGCCCTTCCTCGTCTTCGTGCTGCCGCGTCGCTACGATACGCTGCACCCGTCGCCGATCGTGCCGCAGGCGGGCGCGGCGGCCGGGATGGACCCGCGCGTGTGGGTCTGCTTCCTGGCCATGCTGGTGGGCTTCACCGGCCTGTTCCTCTGGATGGAATCGCTCGAGGCGCGGTTACGGCGCCGCGAGCGGGAAGCCGCGACGGAGTCGAGCCCGCGGGCCTGAGGCCCGGGGACGAACGGGGCCCGGCCCCGGGGAGGAAGTGGACTGGACGGGAACCTGGTGGTGCTCGGCGTGGCGCTGCTCGTGTGGGGGCTGGTGTTCCTGTACCTGTGGCGGCTGGACCGGCGCGTTCGCGAGCTGGAGAAGCGATGAGGTGGAAGTACTGGATCGCGCTGGCCCTGGTGGTGGGCGGCGCGGCGCTGGGGGTGTCGAGCTTCCGGAGGACGGTCACGCCCTACGTCGGCTTCGCCGAGGCGCGGCGCTCCGGCGGACTGGTCCAGGTGAGCGGCACCATCGTGGATCGCGACACGACCGGTGCGCCGGGGGGCGGTGGGAGCCTCGCGTTCCGGCTGCGCGACCGGCAGGGTGAGGTCATGCCGGTGGTCTACCGCGGCGTGGTGCCCGCCGGCTTCGCGCGCACCACGCTGGTGGTGGCGATCGGGCGCTGCCGGGCTGAACGGTTCGAGGCCGAGCGGCTGCTGGTGAAGTGCCCCTCGAAGTACCAGCCCGAGCCGGCGCGGACGCCGGCGGGACCATGAACCTCGGGCAGGTGCTCTGCGGCCTCGCGCTCGGGGCCTGGCTCGTGGCCGCGATCGGCTGGTGGGGTCCGTGGCGCGGGGAGCGGCTGGCGCGCGCGGCGTTCCGCGCGCAATGGCTGGCGCTGGCCGGGGCCGCCGCGTTCCTGTGGACCCTGCTCGCGCGCCACGACTTCCGCTACGTCTACGTGGCCAGCTACTCGGCGCGGGACCTGCCGGCGCACCTGGTGTTCGCCGCCTTCTGGGGCGGGCAGGGCGGGACCTTCCTGCTCTGGGCGTTGTTGACGGCCACGCTCGGCCTGCTACTGCTGCGCCAGCGGCATCCGCTGGCGGCGGCCGCCGCGGCCTTCCTGAACCTGCCGCTGCTGCTGCTGGATCTGGCCTGCGTGCTGCGCGGACCGTTCGCCACCTTCGCTCCCGGTGCGGTGCCGGCGGACGGACGCGGCCTGAACCCGCTGCTGCAGGACTTCTGGATGACGATCCACCCGCCGGTCCTGTTCCTGGGCTACGCGGCCCTGACCGTGCCCTTCGCCCTGGCGCTGGCGGCCGCCGTCCGGCATGACTGGGACGGGTGGGTGCGCCCGGCGCTGCCGTGGGTGGCGCTGGCCGCGGCGACGCTGGCGGCGGGGATCGCGATGGGCGGCATCTGGGCCTACGCGGTGCTGGGCTGGGGCGGCTACTGGAGCTGGGACCCGGTGGAGAACGGCTCGCTGGTGCCGTGGCTGATCGTCGTGGCGCTGTTGCACGGGCTGCTGGTGCAGCGCGGCGAGGGCGGTCTGCGCCGGACGAACCTCGCCCTGGCGGTGGGCGGCTACGTGCTGGTGGCCTACGCCTCGTACCTGACCCGCAGCGGCGTGCTGGCCGACTTCTCGGTGCACTCCTTCGCCGACGAGGGTCTGGGCGGCCTGCTGCTGGCCTTCCTGCTGGCGGTCCTCGTCGCCGGCGGCGGACCCCTGGTGGCGCGCTGGCGTTCCGTGCCGGCTCCGGCGCGTGGCGCGACCGAGGGGCCGCGCGAGACGGCACTGTTGCTGGGGCTCCTGTTGCTCGTCGTGC
>CAYNPF010000280.1:0-3638 GCA_964398895.1 uncultured bacterium | reverse complement strand
CGGCTGCTCGACCACGTCTTCGCCCTCGGCCCGGTCCGGCTCGCCGATCGACCGACCGGCGAGATCGCCACCACCCTCGCCGATGCCACCGCCGCGATCGAGCCGTGGTACCGCGGTTGGTTGCCGGCCCGCGTCCGCGTCGCGGTGCTGCCGCTCGCCGATGTGGCCGCGACGATCCTCTGTCTCGTGTTCCTGGGCGCGTTCTACGCCGCGACCGACGGGGTGCTTTCGGCTCTCGTCTCACAGCTGGCGCCCCCGGACAGTCGAGGCACGGCGATCGCCACCGCGCCCGAGTGGGCGGAGACCTTCGCCGGCGTGCGCCGGCGGCTGCTCGCGCGCATCGCCCCGGCCATCGAGCGGCCCGGCGAGGCGCCGGTGACCGAGGACTACGTGGTCTTCCGCGTGAACCGCCTGGCCGACGAGGCCGGCCGGCACCTGCCGAGCGAGGCCCTGCGTGACGAGGAGATCGCCCGGCTGCTGATCGGCGAGCCGCGCCCGCTCACGGCCGCGACCCGCCGCGACCTGCTCTCGCCGCGCTTCTCCTACTTCGAGGACGACCTGGCCGTGCTGACGTGGAGCGCGGCGCTGGTGGTGGAGCCCACGGTGAGCGACGCCGACGTGCAGTACGTGCTGGAGTTCGCCAACGCCCAGTTGCTCGAGCTGCGCTTCGACGACGCCATGCTCGACGCCGAGATCCCCAAGGTCTACACGCGCATCGCCCGGGCGCGACGCGGCGGCCACCTGCCGTGGCACGGCTTCAGCCGGGTGCTGGCCGACCTGCAGACCCGGGTGGCCGACGTCACCGAGCTGGTCGAACGGGCCGAGAACTCGCTCAAGGTGACCGACGACGTCTTCCTCGCCCGCATCTACGCCGCGGCACTCGAGATCTTCCGCGGCGCCACCTGGCGGCGCGGCATTGACCGCAAGCTGGCGATCCTGCGCGACAGCTACCAGATGCTCGACGCCGAGTCGCAGGCCCGTCGCGCCGAGATGCTCGAGCTGATCGTCATCGTGCTGATCGCGCTCGAGATCGTGCTCAGCCTGGTCAGCCACTGACGCGCGGAGGCCGCGGGGTCTCCCCCGCGGCCTCCGTCACCGTCGGGCCGGCTACTCGCCGCCGCCGAAGGCCGTGCCGGAGAAGCTGTAGCTGAGACTGGCGAAGACCTGCCCGCTGTTCGCGCTGCCGACCAGCTCCTTGGCCGCCTCGCGCGGATGGGCATAGCCGCCCATCACCCAGGCGCTCCAGTGCGCGCCGAGCTCGCGGGTGACGACCAGGTCGGCCTCGTCGGCGAAGCCGCGGCCGACGCCGGCCGGCAGCCCGCCCCAGCTCGCGCCGCTGTCGAGGTCGAGCTGGTGCAGCAGCAGCCGGATCGAGCCCTTCTCGCACGGCGACCAGCCGAGCTCGAGCTTCCAGATGCGCGCGTCGGTGTTGCGCAGCAGCGTCGAGGCCATCAGGTCGGCCACGTACCAGCGCGACCAGTCGTTCCAGCGGTACTGCCACGGCTGGTAGCTCTCGTCCTCGGGCGTCGAGGGATCGTCCCCCGAGAACTGCAGGTACTGCACCTGGGCGTAGGGATCGCCGAACGCGGGCAGCGACCAGGTCACGTCGGCGTGGCCGCCGCGACCCTTCAGGTCCACCATGCCCTGCTCGCCGTACTGCTGCACGAACTCGCCACCCAGCCGCAGCACGTCGCAGCCCAGCGTCCCGCGCACCGACAACGCGCGCGAGTCGAGGTTCATGGTCCCGTCGTCCTCGCGCTGGAACCAGCCCACGGCCAGCGAGCGGTCCTCCCCCGCGCTCCAGCCCAGCTCGCCGCCGGCCAGGAAGCCCTTCGCGGTCTGCGCGGCGGTGCCGTAGGTCGGCGAGAGCCGGACCCCGAAGGCCAGCGCGTGCCAGGGACCGCGCGCCAGCTCGGCCTTGAGGCCGTCGTAGAAGTTCAGCGGGATGTTCCACAGCGCGGCCTTGTGGTCGGCGTAGCCGTCGCCGATGACGAAGCCGTCGCCCACCTGCAGGTCCTGGCGCCCGGCGCTCACGCTGAAGCCGTCGCCGCCGGCGAAGCCGACCACGAGCTGGTCGAGCATGGCGTCGTGCTCGTCGTCGGTGCCGTAGTAGTCGGTGGACTGCGTGGTCATGACCACGCCGCCGGTGCTCACCCACAGGCCCGCGGGCAGCCCGTAGTTGAACCGGACGCGCGTGAAGCCCTCACCCCAGGCGTAGTTCCTCCGGTCGGGGTCGCTGGTGATGCCCCAGTCGGCACCGAAGTAGGGATGGTTGGCGAAGTGCGTCGAGAGGGTGGCGTCCACGCCGTACGAGAACCCCGCCGGCACCGCCGCCGCCGACTCCTCGGACTCCTCCTGCGCCCACGCCGCCCCGGCCGCGAGGGCCAGCGCGACGCACCCGATCACCAGCCACGCGAGCGGCCGGCCTGAGCGTCCTCTTCTCATCGTCTCCTCCCTCATGGAGCTGCCTTGATCTGGTCCCAGACCTTCGCGTACTTCGTGTTGTCCGGGCCCAGGTCGCGGATGACTTCGCACTTCGCCTGCACCGCGGGATCGAGCTTCACGGCCGGGTTCTGGATGAACGAGGCCGGCAGCTTGGCGTAGGCCCCGACGTTGGGGCACAGGTACATGATCGCCAGGCTGTTCGTGACCGCCACGTCGGGATCGTGCAGGAAGTTGATGAACTTGTAGGCGAGATCGGGCGCCGCGGCGTCCTTGAGGATCACCAGGTCGTCGCAGGAGATGGACAACCCCTCCTTCGGCGCCACGAAGGTCACCGCCGGGTTCTCGGTCTGCGCCGAGAGCAGGTCGCCGCTGTAGCCGTGGACCAGCAGGAACTCGCCCGAGGCGATGCCGTTCTTGTACTGCTCGTTCTCGAACTTGGCGAGGTTGTGCTTCCAGCGGATGACGACGTCGCGCGCCTGCGCCAGCTCCCGGTCGTCGGTGGTGTTCAGACTGTAGCCCAGGTACTTGAGCGCGGCGCCGATGGTCTCGCGCATGTCGTTCAACATGGTCATCCGACCCTTGAGGTCGGCTCGGTTGAACACCGCCCAGGTGGGCTCGATCTTCGTCACCTTGTCCTTCAGGTAGGCGAAGCCGGTGTTCGTGAGCATGTAGGGCGCGCTGTGCGTCATCCCGGGATCGAGCGCGATCTTCAGGTAGGTCGGGTCCACGTTCGCCAGGTTGGGCAGGCGGGAGTGGTCGAGGTCGAGCAGCATGCCCTGCTGCGCCATGATCGCCACGAAGTAGCTCGACGGCGTCACCACGTCGTAGCCGGAGGCGCCGGCCTTGAGCTTGGCGTACATGGACTCGTTCGAATCGAAGGTGTCGATGACGACCTTGCAGTGGTTGGCCTGCTCGAATCGCTGCACCACGTCGGGCGCGATGTAGTCGGCCCAGGTGTAGACGTGCAGCGTCTTGGCGGCGGGCCGGCCGCAGCCGGCGACCAGGCCGGCCAGGACCAGGACCGCCAGCGCCCGGACGAGCGTACGGTTCATGGTTTCTCCTCGAGCAGCCGCTGGCTGAGCCAGACGGTGATCACGGTGACGGCGAGCAACAGCGTGGACAGCGCGTTGATCAGCGGCGGCGAACCGTGCTTGATCATGCTGTAGATGCGCAACGGCAGCGTGGTCGTCCCC
>CAYNPF010000279.1:0-3644 GCA_964398895.1 uncultured bacterium | reverse complement strand
TCGAAGGCGGTGGTGACCGGCGACGTCACCCAGATTGACCTGAAGAGCCCCGAGTCCTCGGGCCTGGTCCGCATCCAGTCCATCCTCGGCGGCGTCGAGGGCATGAAGTTCGTCTACTTCCATCCCGAGGACGTGGTGCGACACCGCCTGGTGCGCGACATCCTGCAGGCGTTCGACCAGTACCACGCCCGCGCCAACGGCCGCGAGGAGGACGGGGTGGGCGAGGCGCTGGATCCGGGCGCCGAGCCGGCGCCCGAGCCGAAGCCGGCGGCGCCGGCGGGTGACGAGGATCGCGGGCCGGCCGTCTGAGGCCCGGGGGAGCGACCGCATGAGCGTCCAGGATTCGCCGGTTCTGCCTGCGCTGCCCGACCGGGCGCGTCGTTTCCGCTGGGGCTACCTCGGCGTGCGGACGCTGCTCGTCCTGCTCATGCTGGCGATGGCGGCGTTCCTGCCGGGCGGCCGGCGCTCCAACGACCGCCTGAGCTACCGCGAGGGGGACATCGCCCACGAGCGCATCGTCGCCCCCTACGACTTCCGCGTCGAGAAGGAGGAGGTGGTGCTGCGCCGCGAGCAGGCGCAGGCCGCCGCCGCCGTCCCGCCGGTGTTCGTGGTGGACGCGCGCATCTCGGCGGCGATGCAGCAGCGGCTGGCGGTGTTCCAGGAGAAGGCGCTGCAGGCGGCGCTGGACCCGGGGCTGCGGCCGGCCGATCGTGCGCGGGCCCTGCGCGGGCTGGGCGTGCCGCTGACCGACGCAGGTGCCCGCGCCCTGTCGGCGCCGGGCCGCGCCCGCCGCGTGCTGCGCGAGCTGGGCGGCTGGCTCACCGATCTCTACACCGCCGGCGTGGTGGCCGAGAAGCGGGGCGGGACGGTGCTGGGCTACCGCTCGATCAGCCTGCGCGACGGCGAGGCCGAGACGCCGCGCACGGTGAGCCTGCTCTACGACCGGCGCGAGGCGCTGGCGCTGATCGCCCGCCGCGCGCAGGCCGCCTTCGCCGACGATCCGCGCGGGCGCGAGCTGGTGGACGAACTGGCTCCGCCGTTCCTGCAGCCCAACGTGGTGAGTGACCGGGCGGAGACCGAGTGGCGCCGGGTGCAGGCGCAGGGCGCGGTGCCCGCCCTGCTCGGCTACGTCAAGAAGGACGAGCTGATCGTAGACGCCAACCAGAAGGTCACGCGCGAGGCGCTCAACCGCCTGCGCTCGCTGGGGAACCTCGAGGCGGCGCGGCGCGAGCCGGCCGACCGGCTCTATCCGCCGCTGGCGCGGGCGCTGCTCATGCTCCTGTTCATGGCGGCCTTCGCCACCTACCTGCGCATGGAACTGCCGGGCGTCTACGGCGACAACGGCATGCTGGCGCTGTTCGCGCTGCTCACCCTGACCGTGCTGGGCGGGGCCCGCCTGCTGATCGGCACGCTCGACCTGCCGGTGATGGCGCTGCCCATCGCCGCGGCGCCGCTGGTCACCGCCTCGGTGCTGGAGAAGCGCCCGGCCATCGTGTTCACGCTGTTCCTGGCGGTGGTCAGCGCCGCGCTGGGCGAACTCAAGGCGCCGTTCACGGCGATGGCGGTGATGGGCGGCGTGACCGCCGTCTACTCGGTGGCCCGGCTGCGGCACCGCTGGCACTTCGCGGTGGCGACGGTGGTCGTCGCTCTGGCGAACGACTTCGCCATCCTCACCTGGGACCTCGGCCAGCAGCCGCGGCCCGAGGTGCTGGTGCAGGATCTCGCCTGGGGCGGCGTGAACGCGGTGCTGGCGGTGGCGCTGGCCTTCATCCTGATGCCGGTGGCGGAGCGCCTCTTCGGCCTGACCTCGGACATCACGCTGCTCGAGCTGTCGGACCTCAACCGGCCGCTGCTGAAGCGGCTGCAGCTCGAGGCTCCCGGCACCTACCACCACAGCATGGTGGTCGGCAGCCTGGCCGAGCGCGCCGCCGAGGCGATCGGCGCCAACTCGCTGCTGGCGCGGGTCTCGGCCTACTACCACGACATCGGCAAGCTGGGAAAGCCCGAGTACTTCAACGAGAACATCCCCGCGCACGTGCGCAACCCGCACGAGAAGCTCTCGCCCAACATGAGCATCCTGGTGGTGAAGTCGCACCTCAACGAGGGCATCGAGCTGGCGCGGCGCGAGCACCTGCCGCGTGCGGTGCGGGCAGCGATCCCCGAGCACCACGGCACCATGGTGATGGCCTACTTCTACGCCAAGGCGCTGGAGGCCGATCCCCAGGCGCGACGCGAGGAGTTCTGCTATCCCGGACCGCGGCCGCGCTCGAAGGAGACCGCGATCCTCATGCTCGCCGACGGCGTCGAGGGCGCCTCGCGCGCGCTGTCCGAGCCGACGCCGAGCCGCATCCGCGGGCTGGTGATGCGCCAGATGGAGGAGCGCGTGCAGCAGGGCCAGCTCGACGAGTGCGGGCTGACGCTGCAGGAGCTGGCCCGCATCCGCGAGGCCTTCATCCCGGTGCTGACCGCCACCTTCCACGTGCGGGTGAAGTACCCCGAGGTCCCGCGTCCCGGCGATGCCCGTATCCGTCGTTAGCCCGCGCCGGCTGGCGGGCGCGCGCGGCCCGCTGCGCGCGCTGGTGCTGGCGGCTTTCGCCCTCGAGGGCCGGTCGGCCGGCGAGGTGTCGGTGACGCTGAGCGACGACGCCACCCTGCGTGGCCTGAACCGCGACTGGCGCGGCCTCGACCGGGCCACCGACGTGCTCTCGTTCGGCTACGACGAGGGCGAGGGCCCGGTGAGCGGCGACGTCGTCGTCTCGCTCGAGCGCGTGGTCGAGCAGGCGCGCCGCTTCCGCGTCGGCGTCGGCCGCGAGCTGGCGCGCGTGGTCGTGCACGGCGCCCTGCACCTGGTGGGGCTCGACCACGACCGGGCGGCGGCGCGGCGGCGCATGCGGGCCCGCGAGGACCGCGTGCTGCGCGCCGGCCGCGAGGCGATCGCCGAGCTGGAGGCGGCGATGCCGGCGACGGCTGCGGGCCGGAGCCGCCGCTAGGTCGGGCCATTCATGAGACCGCGTCCGCAGGCGCGGGCTCATGAATCGTCCGGGCTGGCCCGGACACCTCGCGGGGGTGCTACGCGGTTCCGGTTGCGCGTTTCGCGTTCATGAAGCCGCGCCCGAAGGCTCGCTCGGCCTCGTACTGGTTGTGCGCGCGACAGCGCAGCCGCAGACCCTTCACCGTCGCCTGCCCACCCCGCGCGACGGGCTCCACGTGATCGAACTCGAGCCTTGATCTCGACTCGCAGCGGTGCCCGTTCTCGCCCACGAACGTGCACTGGCCCCGGTCGCGCTGCCAGACGGCGCGCTTGACGCTGGCGGGAATGTGCCGGGCGTCGTCGCTGCGCTTGCAGGGCCGCGGCCGGTCGGTCTGCGCGAACTTGTCGTGCTCGAGCTTCGCGATGAGAGCGTCGAGCGCGCGGTCGAGCACCTGGGCGAGATCGCCGTTGGGGACCGCGTTACCGAGCAGCTCCTGGGCATACCGGAGCTTGGCGTGGATCTCGCCCGACACCGTGCACTGGATCGCGTAGCGCTGCGGGGCGAGGGGCGCCACGCGAGCCGCGGGAGCGACCGCGGCGTGGGCAGCGGCGGGACCGGCCAACTCCGGCCCGGCCATCACATGACCGCTCATCTCCAACTCGTCCGTCGTGG
>CAYNPF010000278.1:0-3648 GCA_964398895.1 uncultured bacterium | reverse complement strand
CCCGGTGCGTGTCGTCCGGCCGGTCGTCAATGAGGTGGTTCGTGTCGGCGACCCACTCCATGTTGTACCGCTCCGTGCGCAGCCCGATGAAACCCGGGTAGAACTGGGTCTCCTCGTGATCGAGGTCCCAGTCGGTGGGCTTGATCCCCGAGTAGAGGTTCCACACAGCGGCATCGAAGAAGGCATGGAAACCCACACCGTCGCCGCCGGCGCTGTCGGCGAGCGCGCCGATGTAGGCGGCCTGGCCGGCATTGTCCTTGTTCTCGATTCCCAGGGCCATGTACTCCAGGCAATTCTCGGGACTCGAATAGTCTGCGATCAGCGTCGTGCCCCCGGAACCCGCCTCGGGACTGGTGGGCTTGAACAGGCCGCAGCCGGCCAGGAGCGCGGCCGTGAGGCCGAGCCCCAGGCAGGCTCCCAGGCGCCGCCGATGGTGCGTCAGAGCTGCCATGAGAACTGGAGGCTCCCGTTCCAATAGTCGCTGCCGGTCGTGACCTGCGACTGCAACTCGCCCTTACTAGTGTAGGACAAGGACCGCTCATCGCGGTAGGTGCGCTGCAGGTCGCCGGTCAAGCGACCTCGAGTGCCGACCGGCAGGTTGAGGCTGACGCCGCCGGAGAAGTTGAGCTGGCGGCTGTTCCGGGTCCGCACCATGGTGCCACCCTGGGAGCCGTCGCGCTCGCCCGAGGTGTAGTTGGGTTGCAGGCTGAAGGACAGGGCCGAAGTGGGCGCGTACGACATCCGCGCCGACAGCGTGTAGTTGTCGTTGACCTCCGAGCGGCTCAGATAAGTGATACCGTCGGCGAGGGGGCCGTACGTGCCGGAGGGCTGGTGACGGGCGCTGTGGCGCACGTCCAGCGAGAAGCGGGGCGAGAGCACGGCGTTCAGCGTGGTGGCGACGTTGTAGTCGAGCGAGAGCTTGTCGCTGGTCGGCAGGTAGTAGTAGTGCGTGTAATCGGCGCCGAGGGTGTTGGTCTGGCTGGCGGTGAGTCCGGGCAGGATGCGGTAGCTCCAGCGCCACTCGACGTCGTAGGAGCGCAGCTCGTTGTTGCCCGACTTGCTCGCGGCCGGGATGTTCACCAGGACGTTGCGGGTCACGCTCAGGCCGACCGAGCTGTTGACCGCCGGCGAGGCCGTGTACTGCAGTTCGAGCTTGTAGTACTGGCGGTAGGAGTCCTTGTTGGCCGGCGTGCTCTGGTAGTTGCCGATCTGGTAGTAGCGGCTGGCGTTCAGGCTGACGCTGCCGTTGCCGCGGAGCCGCAGCTTCGTTCCGATGCGGCGGGTGGCCGAGGCGTCCACGGTCGCCACGCTCAGCGACTCGCCGTAGCCTCCGTCCACGGTGCGGGTCGGGTACTCGGAACGCGATTCGCTGAGCCCGAAGGTGCCCTCCAGGGTCCACCCCACCAGCAGGTAGCGACCGTTGACGTTGAGCCCTCGATCGGTCCGATTCGACTGCGAGTTCGTGATGCCGCCCTGCTCCGTGCGCTGTGTGCTGGTGCTGCCGGTGACGTTCAGGTTGCGGTCGTTGTCGAGGCGGAAGCGCAGCGTCGCGTCCACGCCCCCGCTGCGGGTGCGCACCTGGGTGATGGTGCTCTCGCCGGGAGTCTCGACGCGGATCCGCCGCAGCGAGTAGGTGACGTTGAGCCCGACCGGCCAACTGGGGAAGAGGCCCAGGGTGCCGCGCAGGTTGTTGCTCAGGTCGCTGGTGTTCAAGTTGGTGGTCGCCGTCGGTTTGCGGGTGCGGGCGAGGTTGCCGGTCACCTGCCCGCTCAGGTCGTGGGTGACGAGCGGGGTCGCCAGCCGCACGGTGCCGTTCACGTCCGCGGACGCGCCGCGCTTCACCTGTTCGTAGTTCTGCAGATCGAGGTAGCCGCCGTAGACGTTGAAGCTGGTGCGCATCCCGGCGGCGGGTTGGTGACGGCTCTTCACCGACAACTGGTATTCGTCCTTGGTCTCGCCCTGGTTATTGGTCGAGCCGGGGTCGTAGCTGTTGAATCGCTCGAGGTTGGCGCGGCCGCCCAGGGAGATCCCCGGCGTGGCGCGCCAGCCCACCTCGGTCACCGAACTGCGGGTCTCGCGGCGGCTCGAGGAGCGATACTCGTCGATCTGGACGTTGGTCTGGTTGGAGAGGTCCCAGAGGTTCCGCAGCACGCTCAGGTCGGACACGTTGCCCCACGAGGTCGAGTTCTGCTGGATGTTGTAGGTGCTGTTGTACTGCAGCCGGGTCTCGTGCCGGGCCCGTGGGCCGGTCCGGTCCAGGTGCAGCGAGCGGATGGCGGCGGGGAGGTTGACCATGGGCAGCTCGAGGCTGTCGGCGAGCGTGATCAGCCGGGTCAGCGACCAGCGGTAGCGCACCGACAGCGCGCGCAGGGAATCGGGCATCACCGCCAGGCTGTCGGCCAGCGTGAACAGGCGCGGGAAGCTGAGGCCGAGGGTGTCCCGCAGCAGCGTGGAGTCGGCTCCCGCCCGCATCAGTTCCGCATCGTCCTGGGCCCGGCCGGGCGAGGCGGCCAGCAGGGACGCCAGTACGACGCCCAGCAGGGCAGGGAGGAAGAGCCGCTTGGGCCGGGTCATCGGGATGCGGAGAGATCCATCGTCACGGGCGGGCAGGTTAGCATCCGCCTCGAAAAGGGGTCAACGACTTGCGTCGCCTCGTTCCTACACCGCAGCCGGCCGCGAACGCGGGGGAGAAACGCCGTCCCGGTGCCGCCCGACGCGCCGCCGCGGCCCCGGCGCGGGGGCGCGCGATGCTGCGGGACTCTCCGCTTGCGGCCCATGCGGACGGGTGCTAGCGTGCGTTGGCGCATCGTCATGGATGCCCGAGCCCGGCCACGCGCCCGCATCCTCCGCGGTTCCTTCGACGGTGCTCGGCCCCGCAGTGACACCCGGCTCCATGAGCCGACACCGGGAGAGGCAGGGATGTTCCTCAACAACCTCATGGGCTTCTTCTCCACCGACGCCGCCATGGACCTGGGTACGGCCAACACCCTGGTCTTCGTGAAGGGCCGTGGCATCGTGCTGAACGAGCCCTCGGTGGTGGCCGTAGACAAGAGCACCGGCAAGGTGCTGGCGGTGGGCAGCGAGGCCAAGCTGATGCTCGGCCGCACCCCCGACGAGATCAACGCGGTGCGGCCCATGAAGGACGGCGTCATCGCCGACTTCGAGGTGACCGAGGACCTGCTGCGCGAGTTCATCCAGCGCGTGCAGAAGCACAAGTTCCTCTACCGGCCGCGGCTCATCATCTGCGTGCCCTCGGGGATCACCGAGGTGGAGAAGCGGGCGGTGATCGACTCCGCCGAGCGCGCCGGCGCCCGCCAGGTGCTGCTGGTGCCCGAGCCCATTGCGGCCGCCATCGGCGTCGGTCTGCCGGTGGACACGCCGACCGGCAACATGGTCGTGGACATCGGCGGCGGCACCACCGAGATCGCGGTCATCGCGCTGAACGGCATCGTCACGAAGACCTCGATCCGCGTGGGCGGTGACGAGATGGACGACGCCATCGTCAACTACGCCAAGAAGGCGTACAACATGCTGATCGGCGAGCAGACGGCGGAGCGCATCAAGATCGAGATCGGTTCGGCCTTCCCGCTGCCCGACGAGATGGACATGGAGATCAAGGGCCGCGACCTGGTGCGCGGCATCCCGCGC
>CAYNPF010000277.1:0-3649 GCA_964398895.1 uncultured bacterium | reverse complement strand
GACTCGCTCGACCTCACCCGTCTCGATGACGCGCAGCAGCTTGGCCTGTGCCTCCAGCGACAGGTCGCCGACCTCGTCGAGGAACAGCGTTCCGCCGTCGGCCAGCTCCAGCCGTCCCTTCTTGCTCTGCATCGCCCCGGTGAAGGCGCCGCGCTCGTAGCCGAACAACTCGCTCTCCACCAGGTCCCTGGGGATCGCCGCGCAGTTGATCTTGACGAAGGGGCCGGCGGCGCGCTTCGACAGCGCGTGGATGGCGTGGGCCACCAGCTCCTTGCCGGCACCGTTCTCGCCGGTGATCAGCACCCGGCCCTGCGCGGGGGCCACGCGACGCACCTGCTCGATCAGCGCCAGCAGCGCCGGGCTGCGACCGACCATGCCGAAGGTCGCCGCCGCGGCGGCGCCGCCGTCGGCGGCGACCGCGAGCCCGCGGTGCAGCCGCGCCAGGCGGCCCGCCTCGGCGACCACACCGACGAGGTGCCCGAGGTCCACGGGCTTCTCGATGAAGTCGTAGGCCCCGCGCTGCCCGGCGCGCACGGCGTTGGCCAGCGTCGCCTCGCCGGTGACCATGATCACGCCGGCCTCGGGCGCGGCCTCGCGGATGCGCGGCAGCGCGTCGAGCCCGCCGAGCCCGGGCAGGTTGATGTCCAGCAGCACGACGTCGGCGGCGCGGTCCGCCAGCCGGGCCAGCGCCTCCTCGCCGTCGCCGGCCTCGCCGACGACGTGTCCCGAGGCCTCCAGCGCCCGCCGCAGCGAGGCGCGCACCGCCGGGTCGTCGTCCACCACCAGGACCTGCAGGTGCGTCGCGTCGCTCATCGTTCCGCTCCATCGTCCGTGGCCAGCGGCAGCGCCAGCCGCGCGCAGGTCCCGCCGCCGGGTCGTTCCTCCAGCATGGCCGCGCCGCCGTGCTGCCGCGCGATGTCCCGCACCAGCGAGAGCCCCAGGCCGCTGCCCCGGCGCTTGGTGCTGACGTAGGGCTCGAAGACCCGCGCCGCCACCGCCGCCGGCACGCCCGCGCCGCGATCCAGCACCTCGAGCAGCGCCCGGCCGCCGTCGCGCCGGGCGGCGACCTCGACGTTCGCGCCCGCCGGGCTGGCCTCGCAGGCGTTGAGCACCAGGTTGTGCGCGGCCGCGCCAGCAGCACGCGGTCGCCCAGCACCGGGACGGCCTCGCCGGGCACGCTGCGCACCGAGACAGCTTCGCACATCGGGCGCGCCGCCGCCGCCCGGGCCAGTTCCGCCAGGTCGAGACGCTCCAGGTGCGGCTCCGGCAGCCGCGCGTACTGCGCGAACTGGTCGGCCAGTCGGGCGAGCTGCTCGACCTCCGCCAGCGCCGCCGCGAGGTTCTCGCGCGAGCCGGCGCGCTGCGGCTCGGGCACCGCCGCGGTCGTGCCCTCGAGGAGCTGCAACGAGAGTTGCAGCGGCGTGAGGATGTTCTTGAACTCGTGGGCCAGCTTGCGGGCCGCACTCCGCCAGGCGGCCTCGCGCTCGGCCTCGGCCATGGCGTCGCGGGCGTCCTCCAGCCGGGCGGTCATGGCGTTGAACGACCGGCCGATGTCGCGCAGCTCGCGGGCGCCGCGCGGCTTCACGCGGGCCGACAGGTCACCGGCGGCCACGCGGTCGAGGGCCCCGGCCAGCTCGGCCAGCGGTCGGGCGATGGGGCGGGCCAGCAGATGGGCGAGCAGCAGGGCCAGCAGCACGAGCGCCACCACCAGCCCGCCGACCAGCAGCGCGATCAGCGGGCGCTGCACGTCCACCATCACGCCCAGGCGGCTGTAGGCGCCGCGCGCCTCGCGGACCTGCTCGACGTCGGCGAAGAAGTCCGCGGGCACGCGCAGTCCGACGACGAGCGCGTGCAGGCTGTCGCGCCGCGAGACCGCCGCGAGCAGGCCGCGGCTCGATCGCACCATGCCGTCGCCGGCCAGCGCCGCGTCCAGCTCGTCGCCGACGTCCGGCGCGGCGACCCGGTGGCCGGGAGTGGCCGGCGGGACCGTGACCGAGCCAGTGCGCCGCCAGTGCGTCCCGTTGCGCTCGTAGAGCTCGAGGACGTCGAGGCCGTCGCCGGCCAGAGCCGCGGCGAGGTGGTCGTCGGCAACGATCGTGTCCGACGGCGGCCGGGCGTGCAGCAGCGCGGCCGCCCGGGCGCGCGTCGTCGCCTCGAGCCGCTCCAGCGCCGCGTCGCTCACCCGCCGGCCCGCCTCGAGCGCGCGATCCACCCCGGGACGGAACCAGCGCTGCGTGGCACGGTCGAGCTCGACCACGCTGAAGACGGTGAAGACCGCGGTGGGCAGCAACGCCACCAGCAGCAGTGCGGCGACGAGGCGCGCGCGAAGGCTCACGCTCCCTCGCTCCCGCCGGCGAGTTGCCCGCAGGCGGCGCCGATGTCGCCACCCTGCGTCAGGCGCACCGTCACCGCCGGCGCCCGCGGGTAGAGCCGCTCGGCGAACGCCTGCACGGCCTGCGGCGAAGGCCGCCGATACGGCAGTCCGGGGATCGGGTTGTAGGGGATGAGGTTGATCTTGCTGGGCAGGTCGCGGGCGATGTCGGCCAGACGATCGGCGTCCGCGGGCGAGTCGTTGACGCCGGCGAGCAGCGCGTACTCGAGGCTCACGCGCCGGCCCGTGCGCAACCCGTAGGCCTGCACGGCCGGCAGGAGCTGCGCCAGCGGCCAGCGTCGGTTCACCGGTACGAGCACGTCGCGCAGCTCGTCGGTGGTGGCGTGGAGCGAGAGGGCGAGCCCGATCGCCAGGTTCTCGCCGGCCAGGCGCTCGATCTGCGGCACGAGGCCCGCGGTCGAGAGCGTGATGCGCCGCGCCCCGACGTTGAGTCCCTGGGGATCGTGGAGGATGCGGACCGCCTCGACGACGGCCGCGTAGTTGGCGAGCGGCTCGCCCATGCCCATGAGCACGAGGTTGAAGCCCTCGTCCGCCCAGCGGTGGAACTCCCCCATGACCATGACCTGCGCCACGATCTCGCCGGCCTGCAGGTTGCGTTCGAGCCCCATGCGCCCGGTGGCGCAGTAGGGGCAAGCGAGGGCGCAGCCGACCTGGCTGGACAGGCAGAAGGTCAGGCCGCGCTCGGCCTGCATCGAGACGCACTCCACGCGGCGGCCGTCGGCCAGCTCGATGAGGAACTTGTGCGTGTCGCCCCCGGCGGCGGCCCGCTGCGAGGCCACGCTCGGCAGGCCCAGGTCCACGAGATCCGGAAGGGCCATCCGCAGGGGCAGCGGGAGGTTGGTCATCCCGTCCGGGGCGGCGACATGCCGCCGGTAGATCCACGAGAAGAGCTGTCCGGCGCGATACGCCGGCATCCCGGCCTCCGCCAGGAGCTGGATCAGCCGCTCACAGGTGAGGCCGTAGAAGGACGGGGACCGAGATCCCGGATCGCTCTTGGTGGGGTCGTTCGCCATGGGAAGGTGGAACGATCGAAAGCTAGCAGAGGCAAATCATTGCGGTCAATCGCCGCATGTGATATGCGTGTCTGTGCAATGAAAACGGTCGTTGATCACGACAATCGAACGCAGGACATCATCGCCTGCCTGGCCGTTCCCTCCAGGTTCCGACTGGTGAGGGCCATCGCCGAGGAGGAGCGCTGCGTCGGCGAATTGGCGATTTCCGTCGGACTTTCGCAGTCGTGCACGACGCGGCACCTCC
>CAYNPF010000276.1:0-3690 GCA_964398895.1 uncultured bacterium | reverse complement strand
CGATTTCGAGAAGACCCCGCCCGAGGTGCGCGATCTCCTCGGCAAGCGCATTGACCAGCTCGGGCTGCGCCTCGAGGGCTCGCCGGTAGAGCGCTTCGTGCTGCAGCTTCGTCGCGAGCTGGCCCACAAGGGACTCCGGCACTTCCGCCCGATCTGCTACCTGTCCGACGAGTGGGGTTGTCCCGACGGTCAGCCAGCGATTGGAATTCCCTTCTACCTCGCCGATCCCAAGCTGGCGCGGCTCGAGCGCGCGATGAACGACCTCGAGGACGCGCGCGAGATCATGATGTACCTGCGGCACGAGGCCGGGCACGCCTTCAACTACGCCTACCGCCTGTTCGCCACGCCCGAGTGGCGCCGCATGTTCGGTCCCTTCAACCGGCGCTACCGCGACGACTACCGGCCGGTGCCGTTCAGCCGCAAGTTCGTGCGCCACATCGCCGGCTGGTACGGGCAGAAGCACCCCGACGAGGACTTCGCCGAGACCTTCGCGGTATGGCTGACGCCGCGCTCCCAGTGGCGGACCCGGTACAAATCATGGCCCGCCATACGCAAGTTGCGGTATGTTGACGGTGTGGTGCGTCGGGTGCGCACCCAGGAGCCGGTGGTCGCGACCGGTGACCTCGACGTTCCGGTCGAGGAGATGCAGCTCACGGTCGAGCAGTACTACCGGCGGCACATGCGCGAGAACGGCGCGGCGGTGAAGGTCGCGCTCGAGGCCGACCTCAGCGACTTCTTCATCCCGCGCGGTCGGCGGCGCAAGGGCGTGCGCCCGGCGTGGGAGATCGTCGAGGGGCACCGCAAGGTGCTGACCGACAAGATCACGTACTGGACCGGGGTCAAGCGCCCGATCGTGCGTGCGCTGGTCGAGCAGATCGTGCGGGCCGCGCGGGATCTCGAGCTGTTCGCGGAGACCGGCCACGAGGCCGAGTACCTCGTGGAGCTCACCGCCTACGGGACGACGCTCGCGATGAACTACCTCACGCGCCGGCGCTTCGAGGAGCGCTAGCCGGCGCGTGGCCCCGCGGAGCGGGGTTGGCACGCGAAGGCGAGGACCGCCATGGCGAAGCTGCGGATCGGCGTGCTGTACGACTACTGGTGGGGCGAGGACGAGGAGCGGGCCGAGGGGACGCGTCCCAAGCGCAAGACCCCCGACGAGGACGTGCAGGCCGTCTACGAGGCCCTCAAGGAGAAGGGGCACAGCCCGGTCTTCCTGCGGCTGGACGGCACTCGCGAGAGCCTGGTCGAGCTGGCCCACTCCGAGACCGACCTGATCTTCAACCTGGTCGAGTCCTTCGGCGGCGACGACACGCAGGACAGCGACGTCGCCGGCTTCCTCGAGATGCTGCACCGGCGCTTCACCGGCACCGGCTCGCAGGGCCTGCACCTGGCGCAGGACAAGGCGCTGGCCAAGAAGATCTTCGCCTTCCACGGCATCCACACGCCGTACTTCGCCACCGTCTACCGCGGTCGCACCGAGCACGCCCAGGAGATGGAGTTCCCGGTGATCGTCAAGCCGGCGGCCGAGGACGGCTCGATCGGCATCCACTTCGGCGCGGTCTGCACCTCGATCAAGGAGCTGATGGAGCGCATTGACTACATCCACGCCGAGTTCGACTCGCCGGCGCTGATCGAGGAGTACATCGAGGGCCGCGAGCTCTACGTCGGCGTGCTCGGCAACGAGAAGCCCGAGGCGCTGCCCGCGGTGGAGCTCGACCTGTCCAAGCTGCCGCAGGGCGTGCCGAAGATCGCCGGCACCGAGGTGAAGTGGGAGGAGGGCACCGAGGCCTACGAGGCCACCAAGCCGTTCGTGCCCGCCGACCTCGACGAGGACCTGCAGGCCCGCCTGAGCGCGACGGCGGTGCAGGCCTACCAGGCGCTCAAGCTCTGCGACTACGGGCGCATTGACTTCCGGTTGGCCGCCGACGGCGCCCTGCACGTGCTCGAGGTGAATCCCAATCCCTACCTGCTGCCCGACGCCGAGTTCTCCATGGCCGCGGGCAAGGCGGGCCGTTCCTACCCCGAGCTGATTGACGAGATCGTCGAGCTGGCGCTGGCCCGCTACCCCAACAACGGAGGCTGAGTGAGATGCGCGCCACGATCCTGGTCTGCTGCCTCGCGCTCGGCGTGGCCGGCCTGATGGCGCCGCGCGCCCACGCCGGAGCGCCGTCCTCGCCGTTCGAGCTGCACCACCTCAAGGTGAAGGGCGACAGCCTGCCCTACGCGGTGTGGCTGCCGCCGGGCTACGACCCGGCGCGCCGGTGGCCGTGCATCGTCTTCCTGCACGGCTCGGGCGAGAGCGGCACCGACGGGCTCAAGCCGACGCTGCAGGGCATCGGGCCGGCGCTGCTCGAGCACCCGGACCGCTGGCCCTTCATCGTGCTCTTCCCGCAGAAGCCGACCGAGGACGAGGAGTGGGAGGAGCGCGAGGCCTTCGTGCTGAAGTTGCTCGCGACGGCCGGGAAGACCTGGGCCGTGGATCCCGACCGCGTCGCGCTGGCCGGCATCTCGCAGGGGGGCCACGGCGCGTGGGTCTTCGGCGCGCGTCACCCCAACCTGTGGTCGTGCCTGGTGCCGGTGTGCGGCTACGGTCGCGCGCGCACGGTGGCCTCGCGGGCGTGGCGGCTGCCGACCTGGGCGTTCCACGGGCTCAAGGACGACGTGGTGAACCCGCAGGACACGCGGGACATCGTCGCCGACCTGGCGCAGCGGAGGAAGAACGCCGGACTGCCCGAGCCGAAGCTGACGCTCTACCCGGACCTCAACCACGGCTGCTGGATGGCCGCCTTCGGCGAGCCCGAGCTGCCGAAGTGGATCCTGGAGCAGAAGCGGGGGAAGTAGGGCGGGGGCCGTCGCGCGGGGGCGTTCCCGTTGGGGGGAGCGCCCCCGCGGTGCTTCGGGAGCGCCGGCCCGGCTACCGGAAGTCGCTCCGCCGCGCGCGCGCCCCGCGATCTCGCACCGCTCCGGCGGGTGCGGACAGGTAGCGCACGATCAACTGGACCGTCTCCTCGAGCATCACCGCGCGATCGAGCGCCTCGGGCGCGTCGTGCACCAGCCAGCGGCTGAGCTGCGTCGAGATGTTCGTGAGCAGCGCCGCCATCACCCGGTGGTCGCCGCGACGCACGTCGCCGCGCGCCGCCAGCGCCGCCACGGTCGCGTCGAACTGCGCCTCCCCGTGCTCGTCGGGGCGACCGTCGCCGAGCGTGGCGGACTGGCGCAGCACCGACTCCGAGAGGGCGCGCGCGATCGTCGGATGGGCCGTGTGCACGGCGACCAGCTCGCGGAAGAGCGTGCGGATCGTGCCGTCGAGCGGCTGCGCCGGATCCGCCAGCCGCACCAGCGCGGGAGCCACCACCGCGTGCACCTGCTCGTGGTGATCGGCAAGCAGACGGGCGAGCAGGGCGTCCTTGCCGTCGAAGTACTGGTAGAGCGAGCCGACCGAGACCCCGGCGCGCTCCGCGATCCGGTTGGTGGTGGCCCGCGCGTAGCCCAGCTCGGCGAAGGTCCAGGCCGCCGCCTCGAGGATGTCGGCGACCACGGCGCGCGAACGCTCCTGGCGCGGCGCCTTGCGCAGGCCCATCGCAGCCGGCCCGGCGGGGGCGCGGCGCCCACGCGAAACGCGAGCCCGGCGCCGGGTCCCGGCGCGCGCGGGCGCGGCGGCGGTGCGTGTTTCCGCGTCCGTGGGCGGCT
>CAYNPF010000275.1:0-3715 GCA_964398895.1 uncultured bacterium | reverse complement strand
GCTGCAGGTGGACAACCCGTACCTGGCGTTCCAGCAGGCGGTGCGGGTGTTCCGGCCGGACCTCTACCGGCCGGCGCCGGGCGTGCACCCCACAGCGGTGATCGCGCCGGACGCGGTCCTCGGCGAGGGCGTGTCCATCGGCCCGTACTGCGTGATCGAGGCCGGCGCGCGCGTGGGCGAGCGGACGGTGCTGATGGCGGGCGGCTACCTGGGGGCGCGGGTCGAGGTCGGCCCCGACGGTTACCTCTACCCCGGGGTGACGGTGCGCGAGGAGTGCGTGATCGGAGCGCGTTGCATCGTGCACGCCGGCGTGGTCATCGGCGCCGACGGCTTCGGCTTCGCCTTCGACAGCGGCCGCTACCACAAGGTTCCGCAGGTCGGCAACGTGGTGATCGGCGACGACGTCGAGATCGGTGCTAACACCTGCATCGACCGCGCGACCACCGACAGCACGCGCATCGGCGACGGGAGCAAGATCGACAACCTGGTGCAGATCGGGCACAACGTGGTGGTGGGCCGGCACTGCATCATCGTCGCCCAGGTGGGCATCGCCGGCTCCACGCACCTCGAGGACTACGTGACGCTCGGCGGCCAGGTGGGCGTGGCCGGTCACCTGACGCTGGAGAAGGGCGCGATGGTCGGCGCCCAGAGCGGCGTGAGCCGGAACGTGAAGAGCAAGGAGGTCGTCTCCGGTTACCCGGCGATGCCGCACGGCGCCTGGAAGCGACTCAGCGTGCTGCTGTCGCGGCTGCCG
Organism: uncultured bacterium; assembly: GCA_964398895.1. GTDB lineage: Bacteria > Eisenbacteria > RBG-16-71-46 > RBG-16-71-46 > RBG-16-71-46 > JANXPZ01. The sequence continues at coordinate 2,961 of CAYNPF010000275.1, read as the reverse complement.
CAGCTCTTCCAGAAGACGAAGGAGCTCGAGCAGCGGGTCGAGACGCTGGAGCACGAGCAGGTGCGCGGGGAGGTGCGATGAACGTGCGCATGCAGAAGACGCTGGCGCGCGCGGTGACGCTGACCGGCGTTGGTCTGCACACCGGCGAGGAGGGCCACGTCGTCTTCCGTCCGGCGGCCGAGAACACCGGCGTGCGCTTCGTGCGGACCGATCTGCCCGGGGCGCCGGCGGTGGAGGTGCGGCCCGAGAACGCCGCCTTCGATCCGCAGGCCGGCCGCCGCACCATCCTGCAGCAGGACGGCGTGCAGGTGCACAGCATGGAGCACGCGCTGGCGGCGGTCGCGGGGCTGGGTCTCGACAACTTGGTGATCGAGACCGACCACATGGAGATCCCCGAACCGGGCGACGGCAGCGCCCTGCCGATCGCCCGGGCCCTGCTCGAGGGCGGCGTCGAGACGCAGACGCGGCCGAAGCGCCACATCAAGATCACGAAGTCGGTGACGTGGAGGCAGGGCGAGGTCGAGCTGACGGCGGTGCCCTACATGGGCTACCGCCTGACCTATCACATCGTCTACGACCACCCGCTGGTCGGGCGGCAGAGCCTGAGCCTCGACGTGGACGAGCGGACCTTCCTCGAGCAGATCGCTCCGGCGCGCACGTTCGTGCTCGAGCGCGACATCGAGGCGCTGCGCCGCGCCGGCTGGATCAAGGGCGGGCGCATGGAGAGCGCGGTGGTGATCGGGAACGACCGCATCCTCAACCCCGAGCCGCTCCGCTTTCCCGACGAGTTCGTGCGGCACAAGCTGCTCGACCTGCTCGGCGACCTGTTCCTGCTCGGCGGGCCGGTGCTGGGGCACGTCACCGCGACGCGCTCGGGGCACGAGGGGCACGTTGCCTTCGTCAAGCGGTTGAAGAAGACCCTGCCGCTGCCCGGGCGCCGGGCCGGCGGCCCGGCGGACGAGTGGGACATCACCGCGATCATGGACATCCTGCCGCACCGCTACCCCTTCCTGCTGGTGGACCGCATCACCGCGCTGGAGGAGGGGCACTTCATCGAGGGGATCAAGAACGTCACGATCAACGAGCCGTTCTTCGCCGGGCACTTCCCCGGTCACCCGATCATGCCGGCGGTGCTGATCCTCGAGGCGATGGCGCAGACCGGCGGGCTGCTGCTGCTGAACTCGGTGGAGAACCCGAACGACAAGCTGATGTACTTCATGAGCATTGACGGCGCGAAGTTCCGCCGCCCGGTGACGCCGGGGGACCAGCTGCGCTTCCGGCTCACCCTGCTCAAGCTCAAGAACCGCATCTCGAAGATGCGCGGCGAGGCCTACGTGGACGGCCAGTTGGTCGCCGAGGCCGAGTTCGTCGCGACGGTGGTGGATCGGAGGGAGGAGGAGGAATGAGTACGCAGGTGCACGCGGCCGCCTTCGTGGACCCGGCGGCGCGGTTGGGCGTGGACGTGGTGGTGGGGCTGGGCGCGATCATCGGCCCGCACGTGGTGCTGGGCGACCGGGTGCGCGTGGACAGCCATGCGCTCGTGACCGGCTGGACGCGGATCGGGGCCGACACCCACATCCACCACGGCGCGGTGCTCGGCACGGGCCCGCAGGACCTCAAGTACACGGGGGCCGAGTCCTACCTCGAGGTCGGCGAGCACACCGAGCTGCGCGAGTACGTCACCGCGAACCTGGCGAGCGATCCCGGGGCGACGACGCGCATCGGCAGCCACTGCCTGCTCATGGCCTACGCGCACGTGGCGCACAACTGCGTCATCGGCGACCACGTCATCATGGCGAACGTCGTGCAGCCGGCCGGCTACGTGACCATCGAGGACTGGGCCATCCTCGGGGGCGGGGCGCTGGTGCACCAGTTCACCCGCGTCGGCCGCCACGCGATGGTCGGCGGCGGCACCCGCGTGGTGCAGGACATCCCGCCCTACGTGAAGGCGGGCGGGAGCCCGACGCGCCTCGCCGGCCTCAACCGCATCGGGCTGCAGCGGCGGGGCTTTTCCGCCGGGGTGTGCGACGCGCTCCAGGGCGCCTACCGGGTGCTGTTCCGCAGGGGCCTCACGGTCACGCGCGCGGTCGAGGAGCTGCGCCGGCAGTGGCCCGGCGTGTCCGAGGTCGAGTACCTGGCCCGCTTCGCCGAGACCTCGGCGCGCGGGCTGACGAGGTAGCGCGATGATCCGGACCGGGGTGTGGGGAGTCGGGGCCTGGGGCGAGAAGCACGCGCGCGTCTACCACGCGCTGCCCGAGGCCGTGCTGACGGGCGTGTACGACCGCGACGCGGCGCGGGCCCGCGAGGTGGCGGAGCGCTACGCGTGCCGCGCCTTCGCGAGCCCGGACGAGCTGCTGGCGGCCTGCGACGCGGTCTCGATCGCGCTGCCGACGATCGAGCATCGGGCCGCGGCCGAACGGGCGGCGGCCGCCGGCCGGCACGCGCTGGTGGAGAAGCCGATGGCGGTGACGGTCGAGGAGGCCGACGCCATGATCGCCGCGGCCCGCCGGGCGCGCGTGGTGCTGCAGGTCGGCCAGGTGGAGCGCTTCAACCCGGCGCTGCTGGCGGCGCGACCGCACGTGCGCTCGCCCAAGTTCGTCGAGGCGCACCGCCTGGCGGTGTTCCAGCCGCGCTCCCTCGACGTGGACGTGGTCTTCGACCTGATGATCCACGACATCGACGCGGTGCTCGACGTGGTGGGCGAGACGCCGTCGTCGGTCTCGGCGGTGGGGGTGGCGGTGCTGTCGTACAACGAGGACATCGCCAACGCGCGGCTCGAGTTCCCGAACGGCTGCGTGGCGAACCTCACGGCGAGCCGGGTGTCGCAGGATCGCCTGCGGCGCATCCGGTTCTTCCAGGGCGACGCCTACCTGTCGGTGGACCTGTTCGAGAAGACCTGCGACCTGCTGCACGTGGACGCGGCGAGTCTGCGCGCCGTGCTGGCGGAGGCGGGGCCGCTCG
>CAYNPF010000274.1:3229-3747 GCA_964398895.1 uncultured bacterium | reverse complement strand
GAACACGGTCATCATCATGACCTCGAACCTGGGCGGGCGGCAGATCGCCGCCGGCGGCAAGCAGCTCGGCTTCCAGCAGGGCGGCGGGGCGGACCAGACCTTCGCCGCGATCAAGAGCACGGTGCAGGACGAGTTGAAGCGCACCTTCAACCCGGAGTTCCTCAACCGCGTGGACGACGTGATCGTCTTCCATGCGCTCACCCGTCAGGACATGCAGGCCATCGTCCTCATCCTGCTGCAGCAGGTGCGGGACCGCCTGCGGGCGCAGGAGGTGCTGTTGGACATCGATCCGGCCGCGGTCGAACTGCTGGTCGAGCGGGGTTTCGATCCGTCACTCGGGGCGCGGCCGCTCAAGCGGGCGATCCAGCGGCTGCTCGAGGATCCGCTGGCGGAGCACATCCTGCGCGGGCGGGTGCGCGGCGGCGGCAGCGTGCAGGTGCGCCGCCGCGGCGAGGAGCTCGACTTCTCGACGGTCGGGGACGCGCCGCCGGCGGCGGGTGGCGGCGACGCGGCTCAAC
>CAYNPF010000274.1:0-3219 GCA_964398895.1 uncultured bacterium | reverse complement strand
CAGGAGGGCTGAGGCCATCGCCCGCGCCCTGCTGAGGATCGTACTGCTCGCCGCGCTGGCGGGCACCGGGATGGGGCCGACCGGTCCGGCGGTCGGGAGGGCGGCCGTGCCGGCGGCGGTCGCGGACAGCAGCGCCGCCGAGGGGGCGCCGGCGGTGGCCTACCGGGTGGGGACGGTGCGCGTGGTCGGGGCGGCACGCACCGACACCGTGCGGATCGTGCGGACCTTCGAGGTGCCGCCGGGGGCGCGTTACGCGGACGAGGCGGTCCGCCGCGGCATCCGCAAGCTCTACGCGCTGGGGTTGTTCCAGGACGTGGCGGTGACGCAGGAGCCGCACGGCGACCGCATGGACCTGGTGATCCGGGTGCGCGAGCGCCCGCGCATCTCCCGCATCGAGTTCTCCGGGAACAAGAAGCGCGAGAGCGACGAACTGGAGAAGAAGCTCATCGTCCATCCCGGCGAGGTCTACTCGCCGGTGGTGGTGCAGAACCAGCTCGATTCGCTGCGCACGTACTACCGCGACGAGGGTTTCGCCCGCGCGCGGGTGGAGGCGGCTCAGGACACCGCCGCCGGCGGCGACCTCGTACTCCGCTTCCTGGTGAACGAGGGGGAGAAGGTGCGCATCCGCGCCATCGAGTTCGTCGGGGCGCAGGCCTTCCCCCCGAAGAAGCTGCGCAAGCACCTCAAGACCAAGGCGAAGTGGTTCCTGGGCGGCGGCGAGGTGAAGGACGAGGAGGCGGCCGAGGACCAGGAGAAGCTGGAGCGCTTCTACCACGAGCGGGGCTACCGCGACATGCGGCTGACGGGCCGCGAGATCGTGGACACCGCCGATCCGCGCCGGCTCAAGCTGGTCGTGACCGTGGACGAGGGCCCGTACTACCGGATGGGCGCGGTGCGCTGGGCCGGCTACCACGTGCTCGGTGCCGGCGATCTCGAACCGCTGTGGAAGAAGCCCGGCCGGCCCGAGCGCTACGACCTCGGCAAGATCGAGCGGGTGCAGGGGCTGGCGTATTCGGCCTACGCCGAGAAGGGCTACCTCTACGTCAACGTGGACCCGCGCGAGATGGTGCGGGACTCGAACCGGGTGGACCTCACCTACGTGGTGACCGAGGGCAAGCCCTCGAGCGTGCGCTACGTCAACATCAGTGGCAACAAGGTGACGCGCGAGAAGGTGATCCGGCGCGAGCTGGAGCTGCGCGAGGGCGACCGCTTCCGGCGCTCGGCGCTGATGCGCACCCAGGACGAGCTGTCGCGCCTCGGGCTGTTCGACGAGGTGGTGCCGGACTTCAGCCCGGCCGAGAGCACGGACGTGGACGTGAGCATCAAGGTGAAGGAGCGGCAGGTGGGCACGGCCTCGGCCGGCGCCGGCTACACCGGCACCTACGGCTTCACCGGCTTCATCGAGCTGGGGCACAGCAACGTGCTCGGCAACGGGCAGACCCTCTCGCTCCACCTCGAGCGCGGCAGCTACAGCAACAACTACTCGCTGAGCTTCACCGAGCCGTGGTTCCACGACACCCCGACGCTGCTCGGCGTCTCGGCCTTCGACATGTCCACCGAGTACGACCTCTACAAGGAGGGTCGTCGCGGCGGATCGGCGCGCCTCGGCCGCCCCCTGCCCTGGCCGGACTACTCGCGGGGCACGATCGGCTACAGCCTCGAGGATGTGAAGATCAGCGCGCTCAGCTCGACGCTGTCGGCGGAGGACAGCGTGGTCCTCTCCGGCGTGGCGACCGGCAAGCCGGTGCGCACCAGCAGCCTGCTGCTCGACTTCAGCCGCAACAGTTCGAACAACGCCTTCTACCCGACGCGCGGCACCCGTCTGACGTGGAACGTCGAGATGGCCGGCGGACCGTTCCTCGGCGCGGTCAACTTCATCAAGCAGCGCGCCGAGGGCCGCATCTACCTGCCCTCGCTGCTCAAGGGCGTGACGAGCATGGGGCGGTTGCGCGTCGGCGTGCTGGGCATCTGGGCGGGGCAGCACGAGGGCGTGCCGCGCTACGAGCGTTTCCGCCTCGGCGGGGGCACCACCGTGGATCCGCTGCGCGGTTACGACGACTACCAGGTCGTGCCGGAGAAGTACGTACGGCGCGTGAACAGCAGCTCGATCCGGAGCATTGACACGCTCTCGACCGGCGTGGCGGACACGACCTACTACCAGGTCACCGTACGCTACCCGGGCGGCCGCTACATGACGCTGTTCTCGTTCGAGCAGCAGTTTCCGATTGTCCTGCCCCTGCGCGGTGTGATCTTCTTCGACGCGGGGAACACCTGGGACACGTGGGAGGACATCTGCCCGCTCGACCTCAAGAAGAGCGTGGGGATCGGCTTCCGCATGGAGATCCCGATGCTCGGCAACGTGGGCTTCGACTTCGGCTACGGCTTCGATCGCGACGACGGGCCGCGGCTGAAGGGCCACTTCCTGCTGGGCCAGGTCAACTTCTGACGCGGATCCGGGGGACGTCATGATCCAGCATGCCCTGCTGCGACGCGTCGGCGTGGCGGCGGTGGCTGTGGCGCTGCTGATGGGCGCCGTGGCCCCCGCGGGCGCCGAGCTCCGCTTCGGCTACATCGACTCGGGGCGCATCTTCAACGAGTACAAGACGGCCCAGGAGGCGCAGGCCCGCTTCGACCGGCAGGTCCAGGGGTGGCGCGACGAGGCGGCCGAGCGCGAGCGGGGGGTGAACCAGCTCCGCGCCGAGGTGCGCGACCAATCGGCGATCCTCTCCTCGCTGCGCCGGCAGGAGAGGGAGGAGGCGCTGCAGAAAGCGATCGCCGAATACGAGAAGTTCGTGCAGGACATCTGGGGCCCGCAGGGGCAGGCGGCCCAGGAGAACGAGCGCGCCACCGCCGAGGTGGTGCAGCAGATTCGCAATGCCGTGGAGAAGATCGCGGCGGACCGCAACCTGAACCTGGTGCTCGACGCGGCGGACGGCAACATCATCTACGCCGACAAGACGCTGGACCTGACGCCGGACGTGCTGACGGAGCTGAACAAGCTGGCCAAGGGCGCGGGCAACCCCTAGCGCGGGCGGAGGGAGGGCGAGGATGAGCGTGAAGACGCTGGCGGAGCTGGCGGCCGAGCTGGGCGGGACCGTGGTCGGGGACGGCTCGGTCCCGATCCGCGGCGTGGCCGGGATCCGGGAGGCCTCGGCCGGGGACATCACCTTCCTGGCGAACGCGCGCTACGAGGCGCACCTGGCCGAGACGCACGCCTCG
>CAYNPF010000273.1:0-3759 GCA_964398895.1 uncultured bacterium | reverse complement strand
CGCCACCTTCCTGGGAGATGAAACCGAAACCCTTCGCCTCGTTGAACCACTTCACGGTGCCACGCGCCACTTGCCGACTCCTTGCTTCCGGGTCCGCAGACCCTCACCTGCCGCCTGTTCACGCGGCGGCTGCGTCCGGTCACCCTGACCGGGCCGGTCGCGTCGAATCGCTGAAGACACGAACGGCCGCCATGTCCACCCTGGCGGCTCCGTACGCCGATCCGAACGTCCCGGCCAACCAAAGCGATCGAGAGTATCCGCGGCAGGACAGGGAAGTGTCAAGACCCGAGTGACGAAGGCCGACGAATCGCCCGCGGGCGCCCGATCGGCCTCGTGCCGACTTGCCCGCCGCGCCGGCCGGCCCCAGAATCGAGCCGTCATGGAAGTCGTCCGCCGCCACGAGTACGGCTGAGTGCCCCGCCCCCAGGGTGGTGGGGCCATCCTCTCGCTCCGCGCGGCCGTCGCGCGCCCCGTCCACCCGGCAACGGGATCGTGCATCCCGTCCTTCTCGCCATCCACGCCCTCATCCGGGAGGACCTCATGAACCGCGTCACCCACCAGCCCTTTGCCTCGTTCGTCGCGCTCGCCCTGTTGATCGTGGCCCCGTTCGTCGTGCCCGCGTCGAGCCGTGCCGCCAGCCGCCCGATCCGCGAGCCCGACGCGCTCGTGATCCTCTCCACCACCGACGTGCGGGGGCGGACCGATCCGTGCGGCTGTCACGTTCCCAAGGGCGGACTCGCCCGGCGCGTGAGCTTCGCGGATAGCATCCGGGCGACCTACGGCCAGGTGGTGCTGGTGGACGACGGGGGGTTCTTCCCCGACGGGACGGTGCCGAAGGCGACGTCGTGGTTCCTGATGGACGCCATGACGCTCATGGGCACGGACGCGGTCGGGACCAGCGAGCGGGAGCTGAGCCTCGGGCTGGGCTACCTGCGCTCGCAGCTCAGGCGCACGCGCCTGCCGATGGTCTGCGCCAACCTGCACGAGCGGGCGACCGGGAAGCTGGTGCTGCCCGCCTACGTGCTCAAGACCGTGGGCACGGTGAAGGTGGGCATCTTCGGGCTCATGAGCCCGACGCCGGACCTGGGCCCGTCGCGGGACTCGTTGCAGGTCGAGGAGCCGCAGGCGGCGGCGGTGCGCACCGTGGCCGAACTGCGCAGGAAGGGCGCGACGGTCGTGGTCCTGCTCTCGCAGCTCGGGCGGATGGAGAGCGAGGACCTGGTGGCCACGGTGGACGGCGTGGACGCGGTGATCATCGGTCACGGGGTGCCCCTGCTGCAGAAGGGGAGGACGATCAAGCATACGGTCGCCTGCTACGGCGGCGAGCAGGGGCACTACATCGGCCGGACGCTGCTGCGCCTCGACGCGCAGCGACGGGTCACGTCCGGGGAGAACGAGGCCTTCATGCTCGGTCCGGAGGTCCCCGACCACAAGGAGATGGCGCGGCTCGTGCGCCACTTCACCGAGGTGACCAACGCGGCCGAGGCGAAGATCGCTCCCGCCACGGCGGCGCCCGACTCGCAGCCGCACTCCGAATAGCCGGGAGACCGCGGAGCCGCGCGGGGGAGAGGAGCATTTCGCGCTGGACGCGGCGGCTCCCTTCTGCCAGCTTCGCGACATGGAGACTGGACCGCGCGAGCCCGCGGTCACGGTGGACGAGTCCGCGATCCACGGGCACTACCTGGCCACCGTCAACGGTGACTTCGACCGCTGCGGCCCCATCCGCAGCCGGCCGGAGGACCTCGACGACATCGCCGCCCGGGTCGAGGGCTGCGCCCCTCCCGACGGCGGGCCGGTGCGCGTCCTGCTCTGGGCGCACGGCGGACTGGTCGGGGAGGAGGGCGCCGCCGAACGCGTGCGCCGCCTGCTCGCGCCGATGACGGGCGCCGGGGTCTACCCGATCCACTTCATCTGGCACACCGGGTTCCTCGAGGAGGTGCGCGACGTGCTCCTCGCGCGGGGAGCGGGACTCCCGGCCGCGCCCGGCCGCCACCAGGCCCTGGGTTGGCTCGGGGAGCGGGTTCGCTCGGCGCGCGACGGCCTGCTCGAGGTGCTGGCGCGCCCGCTCGGCCGCCCGATCTGGTCCGAGATGAAGGCCGACGCGCACGACACCTGCCGCGGCGGCGGCACCGCCAGCGCGGGGCCGGCCTTCCAGCTCCTCGACCGGCTGCACCGCATCGGGACACCGATCGAGTTCCATCTCGTCGGGCACAGCGCCGGCGCCATCCTCCACTGCCACCTGTTCGACTGGTTCGTGCGCAACGCCGTGCCGATCCGCACCTGCACGTTCCTCGCCCCGGCGGTCACCACCGGCCTGTTCCTGCGCGTGATGGGCGCGGCGGGGCCGCTGCTCGGGGCCTTCCACCTGCACGGGCTGTCCGACGCCGACGAGCGCGAGGACCACTGCGGCGAGCTCCCGGGCACGAGCCTGCCCCTGTACCACAAGAGCCTGCTCTACCTCGTCGCCTACTCCTTCGAGGAGCGCACGCCGAGCCGTCTGCTCGGCCTGGCCCGGCACGCCGACGTGGACCGTCACGGCCGTCCCTGGGACGCCGATCCGAAGGTGGGCGACTGGCTGCGTGCGCGGGCCACCTGCCACTGGTACCGCCCCCGGCTCGAGCGACCCGGGGCGACGCTCCACGGTTCCTTCGACGACGATCCCCGCACGATCGCCGCCCTGCTCGAGCGCGTCGCCGGCTGACGGCGCGCGCGGTCGCGGCGAGCCCCCGCGGGAGCCGATGCGCTACACTGGCGCCGCGTCCGGCACGACGCGCACGAGGAGGAACCGGTGAGTCCGAAGAGCGGAGACGTCGGGTGACGGGGCTGTCCGCGGGGCAGTGGGCGGCGCTCGTCGCCTTCGCGCTCACCTACCTGGTGCTGGGCTTCGGGGCGCTGCCGCCGCTGCGGGTGGATCGCACCGGGGCCGCGCTCATCGGGGCGTCGGCGATGATCGGCTTCGGCGTGCTCAGCCCGCACCAGGCCGTCGCCGCCGTGGACTTCGGCACCATCGTCCTCCTCTTCGGCATGATGGTCGTCGTCGCCCACCTGCGCCTGGCCGGGTTCTTCGCCTGGCTGGATCAGCGCGCCCTGGCGCGCGTGCGCTCGCCCCGCGGCACGCTCGTGCTCCTGCTCTGGCTGTCGGGAGCGACCTCGGCGCTCTTCGTCAACGACACCGCCTGCCTGCTGCTGGCGCCCCTCGCGCTCGAGAGCGCGCGCGGCCTGGAGCGGGACCCGGTCCCCTTCCTGCTCGCGGTGGCCATGGGCGCCAACCTCGGGAGCGTGGCGACGCTGGTGGGCAACCCCCAGAACATGCTGGTCGCGAGCTTCTCGGGGATCGGCTACGCCCGCTTCGCCGCCGTGCTCACGCCGGTGGCGCTCATCGGTCTCGCGCTGGCCAGCCTGCTCCTGCCGTGGCAGTTCCGCGCGGCCCTGGCCGGCCCCGGGCCGGCGCGCCCGGTGGAGGCCCGCGAGCCGCTGGATCGCCGTCTGCTCGTGAAGTCCGTCGTCGTGACCGCGGCCCTCCTGGTCGCGTTGCTGGCCGGCGTGAATCCCAGCCTGGCCGCGCTGCTCGCCGCGGCGGCGCTGCTCATCAGCCGGCGCGTGGACCCGCAGGACGTCTACGCGCGCATCAACTGGTCCCTGCTCACCATGTTCGCCGGGCTGTTCGTGGTGGTCGCGGGGGTGGAGCGCTCCGGGCTGACCGGGCGCGCCCTCGATCTCATCGGCGATGCGAGCGCCGCGACCGCACCTCTCGCGGAC
>CAYNPF010000272.1:0-3760 GCA_964398895.1 uncultured bacterium | reverse complement strand
CCGGGTCGCACAGGTAGAGCCGGTCGAGGAAGTCGCCGCCGCCCGCGGCCAGCGCGCCGGTCGTGGTCGGCCCGCCGGCGCCGATCGCCAGCGCGCTCACGCGGTGCGCGTCGGCGAGGAACAGCCCGGCCGGATCGGTCACCGCCAGGCGGCCGTCGGCCGTGCGCGCGAGACCCTCGGGCTTGCTCCAGCGCGAGTCGCCGAGATGGTGGCCGAGGTCGCCGCCGACGCCGAGCTCGAAGAGCCGCTCGCGCCCCGCGTCGGCCACCAGCAGCACGTCCGGGCCCACCCACGGCGCGGGCAGGATGCCCTCCGGCGCGGTCAGGTCCTGGCGGGCGATGCGGTCGGCGACGTAGCCCGAGGGCACGCTCACACCGGTGGAGTAGGCGATGGTGTTGAAGCGGGCGTCGAAGCGCGCCGGCAGGCGCGTGCCGTCCACGCCGGCCACGGTCGTGTCCAGGCCCCAGGCGTAGGTGGTCCCGCTCGTCCAGGCGGCATGGGGGTAGTAGCGGGCCTCCCGCCCCGCCACCTGCCAGATCCCCGCCGTCGCGGGGTTGATCGAGAAGGCCGCGGCCAGCCGGGCCGCGTCCACCGCCCGATCGAAGACCACGCGCAGCGGCGACCAGCGGTCGTTCACGGCGCGATCGTGGGCCGGCGAGATCGTCTCCACGTGCAGCACGTCGGCCGCCGGCAGCGTGGCCGCCCGCGCCGCCGCCGTCTCGTAGACGAGCGCGCCCCGCGCCGGCAGGCGGACGGTGAGCGCGCCGCCCACGCCGACCGTGTCGGCCCGGGTCGGCTCGAGGGCGTCCACCAGCGGCGTGCCTGCCGGCCACGCCGTGGTCACGGCGTGGCTCAGCGGCGCGTTCGCGCTGTTCACCGCCACCAGCACGCTGTCGCCGCCGCTCTCGCGCCGGTAGACGTAGAGCCCGGGACCGCCGCTCTCGGCGTACAGGTCGGTGGTCGCGCCGCGCCGCAGCGCCTCGTGGCGGCGCCGCGTCTCGAGCAGCGCGCGCGCGCGCCGGAACAGCCGGTGGGCCTCGTCGAAGTTGTCGCCCAGCGACGGACCGAAGTTCCACTGGCCCGCCCACATGTCCTCGCGGCACCAGGGATCGCCGCCGCCGTCGAAGCCCTGCTCGGTGCCGTAGTAGACGATGGGGATGCCGCGCGAGGTCAGCAGCCAGGCCAGCGCCGCCTCGAGACGGCTCTCGTCCTGCCCGGCCACACCCGCGCCGAGGAAGCGGGAGTTGTCGTGGTTGTCGAGGAAGGTGGCCAGCCGCTCGCGCGTCGAGGCGTCGTAGGCCGGCAGTTCGCCGTAGCGAGCCGGCAGGTCGGCGGGGGGATCGGAACCGCCGAAGACGCCGTTGGCCGTGAAGTAGAGCGGGTAGTACAGCATCGAGTCGAACTTGTAGGCCCCGCCGCCCACCGTGCCGGTGTAGGAGCCGACCTTGGTGTCTTCGCCGTCCCACACCTCGCCGAACATGAGGAAGTGGGTCTTGCCGCGGGTGGCGGCATAGAGCCGCACCGCCGGGCACCACTCGCTCCAGAAGCCCATCTCCACGTGCTTCACCGTGTCCACGCGGAAGCCGTCGCAGTCGGTGCTGTCGATCAGGAACTCGGCGGCCTGGAGGAGCGCCGCGCGCACGGTGGCGTCCTCGGTGCGCAGGTCGTTCAGGCCGGACAGCTGCCCGAGGATCTGCTCCGGGTCGGTGTAGTTCCCGATGTTCCCGTAGGGATGGAACTTCGTCAGGTCGTCGAACACGCCGGCGAAACGCCTGCCGCTGTCCGCCCACTTCAGCGCGTAGCCGGACGGGTACCGGTAGGCGGGCCAGCCCGAGTCCGAACTGGTGAGGAGCGAGCCCATGTGGTTGCAGACCACGTCGAGGATCACGCGGATGCCGCGGGCGTGGGCCGCCTGGACGAGGGCGCGCAGCTCGGCCAGCGAGCCGAAGTGCGGGGCGATCGAGAAGAAGTCGCGCGCCGCGTAGCCGTGGTACTCGGCGTTGGCGTTGAGCACCACCGGCGAGATCCAGATCGCGTCCACGCCGAGGTTCACGAAGTAGTCGAGCCGCGCGGCCAGGCCGGCGAAGTCGCCGCCGTGGATGCGGTAGCCGTCGGCCGGGGCGTAGTTGCCCTCGACGGCGTCGTTGGCCGTGGAGCCGTCCGCGAAACGGTCGGTAACCACCTGGTAGACCACCAGGTCCCGCCAGTCGGCGGGCGAGGTCGTCCCGGCCACCGCCGAGGCGGCCGCGAGCAGCAGTCCGCCCAGGACCGCCAGGGCGCGGCGGGGCGTCCCGTGGCGACGTTGACCCCCTCCCGGCCCCCCCCTAGACTTGTGGGGTACCAGCCCCGGGGAGTCCCCAACGAGCCCGACCTGCGACCTGGAGCCTGCCATGCGACCCGCCCGCGCCCCCGCCGTCGTCACTCTCGCCTTCCTCCTGGGCACGTTGTTCGCCCTCGCCGCCTCGGCCGCCGTCCCTCCGCACGCCCGGGTCCTGCTCGACCGCGCCGATGCCTGGTCGCGCGGCTCGGTGGTGGGCATCGGCCACGTCCGGACCGACGCCACGGCCCTCGAGAGCGCGGCCAACATCCTTGCATTGTACTACGATGCGACCGACGACCTCACGTTTCGCGTGAGCCTGGTGGCCCCGGTGGGGATCCACGACCGCGTGGACCACTTCCGCGGCGAACGGGTGCGCGCCGTGCTCCTGCTCGACGAGGGAACCGGCGGCAACGCCGATCTGCCCGCTCCGCTGCGCGGGCCGGCCCCCTTCGCCTGGGACCGCGTGGTCACGCTCGCCCCGGACGACGGCGTTCCCGGCCGGCTCTCCCGGACCGCGCACGGGACCGGCGAGCCGCTCGAAGCGGAACGCGCCGCCTTCCATCTCGACCGCGGCTGGCTGGCCGCCTCGTTGCCGCGCGGCGCCGCATCGCCACGGCGGGCCGCGGTGATCACCTTCGCCGACGGCCGCGAGCTGGATCGCCTCGTGGTCTCGCTGGGCAACCAGCATGCGGCGGCCTACGAGGCCAACGTCGCCTTCATGCACTTCGGCAACCAGGGACTCTCCTACAGCGACGTCTTCCACGGACGCTCCGGCGCCGAGGGCAGCAGCGGCTTCGACGAGATCCTGCGCGTGCACCAGAACAAGAACGTGCCGGTGAACGTGCACCTCAGCGGCCTGCTGCAGTCCTCGGCCGAGTGGGACGCCCGCAACGGCGACCCCGTGGACTTCAACGCCTGGATGCGCGCCGGCGTGACCGCCGGCTGGCTGGGCGTCGTCTCGTCGGCCTACGGCCAGCCCATCCTGCCCTTCCTGCAGGGCGGCATGAACGGCTGGGCCGTGGATCGCCAGGTGGCGATGGACACCTGGCGCTACGGCTACACGCCGCACGTGGCCTGGGTGCCCGAGCGCACCTGGCTGACGCCCGGCCAGTACCCCGGCAACGGCGTGATCGACTGGAGCGGGAGCTGGTGGCAGGTGAACGGCATCAACGCCGTCATCCTCGACGACTGGCCCCACTGCTCCGGCCACGACAACCACCAGATCCACACCATCTCCGGATCGGGCCTGCGCATCATCCCGCGCGACGGCGACTTCACCGGCAAGCTGCACGGCGGCGACGGCGCGGGCGCGCTGGCCGTCCTCAGCGGCCTGGCCGGCTCCGGCCTGGGCACCTATCGCCTGGTCACCTACGCCGACGACTGGGAGATGGCGGCCGGCATGGGCAACTGGGCGACCGACTTCCCCTACGCCTACGGCAC
>CAYNPF010000271.1:0-3767 GCA_964398895.1 uncultured bacterium | reverse complement strand
GCCCGCTACGGCTTCTCCGCCGTCGAGTTCGACGACCCCATGGAGTTCGACGAGGTGGCGTTGCGCGGCTCCGTGGACCTGCGGGCGGTGGCGCGGATGGCCGACTGCTCCTACGACGAACTGAAGGCCCTGAACCCCGCCGTGCGGCACACCGCCATGCGGGGCCGGGACGGGATCACCACGCTGCGCGTACCGCCCGGCAAGGGCCAGGTGATCATGCAGCACCTGCAGTCCGGCGAGCAGTTGCCGGCGGTGAACGTCACCCTCAAGCACAAGGTCCGCCGCGGCGAGACCCTGGCCTCCATCGCCCGGCAATACTCGATCGACGCCCAGGAGCTGGCGCGGGTCAACGGCATCGGCAGGAAGCGCCCGCTGCGCCGCGGCGTGGTGCTGACCGTGCCCTCGGCACCGCGCCCGGCCGCCGCGCCACAGGTCATCGACCCGTCGAGCGACCCCCGCGCCTCCACCGCCTACGTGCCCGAGCGCAGGCTGGGCCTGCCGGCGGCGCTCGATGGCCACTCGACCACCGAGGGCCGCACGGTCGTGACCGTGGAGCGCGGCGAGACGCTGGCCTCGATCGCGGAGCGCTTCGGCGTCTCCCCCGAGGACCTCATGCGCTGGAACCGGCTGAAGAGCCCGCGGGTCACGCGTGGCATGCGCCTCAAGATCCGCACCGACGAGGCGGCGAGCCTCGAGGCCAGCTCCGAGGACTCGGTGCAGATCGCCACGCTGAAGCCACCCCGCTCCGCGAAGAAGTCGGGCGCCGCGGCGGCGAAGCACCACGAGCGCGGGACCGCGGCGCGGGTCACCCACACGGTGCGCTCGGGCGAGACGCTGAGCGACATCGCCCGCCAGCACGGGGTGTCGGTCGCGGCGCTCAAGCGCGCGAACGGCCTGAGCGGTTCGATCATCCGCAAGGGCCAGCGGCTCCGGCTGCCGACGTAGGAACCGCACCGCCCGCCGCGAGCCGAGCGGACGGGCTCTCAGTGCATGGACTGCGGGCCGTCCACCACGCCGCCCGCCGGCACTTCCCCGTCGAAGTCGCGCTCGGTGACGAAGGCGCCGATGCGCGCGTTGCGCCCCACCCGCAGGCCCTCCGGCAGCTTCGCCTGCTTGCCCACCACCAGCAGCCCGGACGACAGGTGGTCCGGGCAGGCGCGGTTGGGAACGTCGGCGGGACCGTGACCGAGCACGGCACCCTCACCCACGCGTACCTGCTTGTCCACGATGGCGTGGTCCAGCTCCGCCCCGCGTCCGACGATGGTGTCGTGCATGACGATGCTGTCGCGCACCACCGCGCCCGCCTCGACGATCACCCCGGGGAACAGCATCGAGTTCTCGACGTGGCCGGCGATGCGGCAGCCGTTGGCGATGAAGCTGCACCGAGCGCCGCCGCCCGCCTCGAAGCGGACCGGCGGCCGGTCGGCGCTCTGCGTGTGGATGACCCAGTCGGGATCCGACAGGTCGAGCGGCGGCTCGGGCTTCAGGAAGTCGAGGTTCGTGTGGTAGTAGGAGTCGAGCGTCCCCACGTCCTGCCAGTAGCCCTCGAAGCGGTGGGCGTAGACCGGCTCGCCCCGCGCCACCAGGCGGGGCAGGATGTCCTTGCCGAAGTCGTGCCCCGAGTCGGGCATCGCGGCGTCCTCGACCAGCCAGCGCACCAGCGAGTCGCGGTCGAACAGGTACACGCCCATGGACGCGAGCCGCGAGGTCGCCCGCCGCGGTTTCTCCTTGAAGCCGG
Source organism: uncultured bacterium (assembly GCA_964398895.1). GTDB lineage: Bacteria > Eisenbacteria > RBG-16-71-46 > RBG-16-71-46 > RBG-16-71-46 > JANXPZ01. Next base: position 2,029 of record CAYNPF010000271.1, on the reverse strand, counting down.
TGACGCGCCCGTCGGGCGTCGTCTCGAGGATGCCGAACGAGCTGACGTCCTTCGCCGGCACCTCGGTGACCGCCACGGTGACCGCCGCCCCCGCGCGCTGGTGCGCCTCGTAGAGCCGGTTGTAGTCCATCTTGTAGACGTGGTCGCCGGACAGCACCAGGACCTGCTCCGCGCGGCGCCGGCGCAGGTGGATGAGGTTCTGGTAGATCGCGTCGGCCGTGCCCTGGTACCACCCACTCTGCCCGGTACCGTGCGGCGCCTGCAGGACCTGCACGCCACCGCGCGTGCGGTCGAGATCCCACGGCCGTCCGGTGCCGATGTGCTGGTTCAGCGAGAGCGGCCGGTACTGCGTCAGCACGCCGATGTCGAAGATGCCGGAGTTGACGCAGTTCGAGAGCGTGAAGTCGATGATGCGGTACTTGCCACCGAACGGCACCGCCGGCTTGGCCCGCCGCTCCGACAGCAGGCACAGTCGGCTGCCGAGGCCTCCCGCGAGGATGAACGCGTAGCGTGCCATGTCAGACCAGCCCCTCGTACCACGGCCGGCTGGGCAGCGAGCTGCCCGGGGCGATCTCGGGCCCGCAGCCCGAGAGGTCGGCATGGATGCCCATGACCACGTCGCGCCCCACCCGCATCCGCGCCGGGATCTCCACGTCCTTGCCGACCAGCACCAGGCCGTTCAGCCAGGCCGCGTCCGGGTCGCGTGGCGCCGGGCCCTCGCCCACCACCGCGCCGGCGCCCACCACCACGTGCTTGTCGAGGATGGCGCGGTCCACGTGCGCCCCGGCGCCGATGCGCGCGTCGGGGAAGACGATCGAGTCGCTGACCTCGGCGCCCCGCTCGACGGTCGCCCCCGGGAACAGCACGCAGCGGCGCACCCTTCCGTCCACGCGGCAACCGTTGGCGACCAGGCTCTGCTCGATGTCCGCGTCGGCGCCGACGTGCGCCGGGGGACGCTCCTCGTCGCGCGTCAGCACCGGCCAGCGGGGGTTGAGCAGCTCGAGGCGCGGCGTCGGCGCCACCAGGTCGAGGCTGGAGCGGTAGTAGGAGGCGATGGTGCCGACGTCCTCCCAGTAGCCCGCGAACTCGTGGACGTGGACCGCCTCCCCCGCCTTCAGCATCGGCTCGATCACGTCGAGCACCAGGTCGGCGGGACGCTCGCGCAGCAGTTCGCCCAGCGCGGCGGCTTCGAACAGGTAGACCCCCATCGAGGCGTGGGTCGCCTCGGTGCGGCGCGGCTTCTCCTCGAGCCGGGTCACGCGTCCGTCGGCGTCGAACTGCACCATGCCGAAGCGGTGGGACTCGGCGCGGGGCACGCGGGTCACGGCCAGGGTCACCGTGGCCCCGCGCCGCTCGTGCAGCATGAGCATGCGCCGGTAGTCCATGCGGTAGACCTGGTCGCCCGAGACCACCAGCACCCGCGAGGCGCCCAGCGCCTCGACGCGGTCCCAGTTCCTCGCGATCGCGTGCGCCGTGCCGCGGTACCACTCGGCGTCGCTGCGGGTCAGGTAGGGCTGGAGGATCTGCACGCCGCCGTTGCGGTGGTCGAAGCCCCAGGCCCGGCCGGCACCGATGTGATCGTGCAGCGAGGCGGGAACGTGCTGGGTGAGCACGCCGATCTGGCTGATCTCGGAGTGGGCGCAATTGCTGAGGGCGAAGTCAATGACCCGGTACTTGCCCCCGTACGGCAGCGCCCCCACGGCGCGCTCGGCGGTCAGGACGCTCATGTCCCTGCCGCCGCCACCCGCCAGGACGAGTCCCACCGTACGCCGCACGCGGCCCCCCCCGGTTCGAGGAATCAAGCAGACACCCGAGCGCAGACTAAGAAGCCGTCACAGGCGAGTCAAGCCTGCGACGGCTCCGGGCGCGACGCGCCACCTCACCAGGAGAACGAGGCGGAGACCAGGTGGGTGACGTCGAGGTTGGTGTCGTCGGGGAACTGCTGGTCGTCGGCGGCGAAGAACCGGTGCAACTGCGCGGCGTAATCCACCCCCACCTGCTTGTAGCGCAGGCCGGCGCCGAAGGCGAG
>CAYNPF010000270.1:0-3770 GCA_964398895.1 uncultured bacterium | reverse complement strand
GCGCTCCTCGGGCACCCGCCCCTCGAAGCCGCAGCCGAAGGCCGACTGCACCGAGACCTGCACCTTCTTGCCGGCGGCCACCGCCTGCTGCGCCGCGCCGATGATGCGCTGCGTCGCCTCGGCGCTGCTCATGCCGGTGTTCTTCTGGCTGTGCGTCTCGCTGGCCGAGGCCCCGAGGCAGAACATCTCGACGCCGCACTTGAGCCCGCGCTCCAGGCCCTTCTCGTTGAGCACCAGGCCCGAGAGGATGGTGGACGAGGTCTTGTCGGCGACCAGGCGCCGGAACAGCTCGTCGGTGTCGGCCATCTGCGGGACCTTCTCCGGGTGGACGAACGAGCCCACCTGGACGATGTCCACGCCCGCGGCCATCAGCCCGCGGATCCAGGCCTCCTTCTTCTCGATGGGTACGACCTGCTTCTCCATCTGCAGGCCGTCCCGTGGTCCGACCTCGTGGATGACGATGCGAGTCATGGTCTCCTCGGCCGCCGGCGCGCCGGCCCGTGAGCCGGCCGATCGTTCCGGCTGCGCGTTGCGGGTCCTCTGGGTCGCGGTTCGCTCGACGCTGGGGTGAACCTCACCGGGTCGGCCGCCGGAACCGCGTCCGGACGGCGGTCACCGCCCCGGGAGAGATACCGGACACTCTAGGGCCTCCGCGCGCGGTGGGCAAAGCGGCCGGAGCCGCGATTCACGCGGGTGCGAAGCGGCATCAGCCAGGACGGAAGCTCGTGGGATCGGAACCGGCTTCGCCCCCACCGCCGCCATCGGCTGCGCGCCGAGGTCGGCCCGCTCCCGACACGTCGCGCGCATCGCCCCAGAATGAGCCCTGGGGCCGATGCGCGATGTTGACGGGCTTCGCGGGGCGGGACCTTCACCGGTTCGGATCGTGCGCCTCTTCACGACGCACGGAACAATGCAGGCTAGCCCGGGCTATTCATGAACCGCAAGCCGAGGATGTGGGATGGCCGCAGAGGACAAGGAGTACGGCGTGGCCGCGACGCAGTCGGGGTCTGGCACCCCGTCGAGGAGCGGCCACGTCGCACGACGCCGTCATCTGCGGCCAGACCGCGTCCGCAGGCGCGGGCTCATGAATAGTCCGGGCTAGAACCCCATGCGATCGTCCGCCGACGGGCCGTAGAGGGCCGGCACAGGCAGGTCATTGAGGCGAAGATAGACGCCGAGTTGAGCGCGGTGGTGAATGAGGTGGTTGAGGAAGTAGGTGTGATAGCTCAGCACCCGCGGCTCGTCGGCGATGATCGTCTCGCCGAAGGTCAGCCTCCACTTCTGCTGGAGTTGCTCATCCGTGGCGGCCAGGAGGAGCGCGCGGGCCTCTGCCGCAAGGGCATCGAAGCCCGCGAGCAGCTTCTCCCGCGACTCGAAGATCAGGGGGGGCCATTTCGCAGTGGCCAGATCCAACGAGGGCGTGGTCAGGATGGCGATCGCGAATTGGGGAAGTCGGGCCACGTGGACGGCGAGACGGCCCATGGCCATGGACTTCTCGTGGGGCTTGTAGTCGGGCTTGTCCCCCGGAATGCGCTCCAGGACCGTGCGCGTCTTGCGCATCTCCTGATCGTAGGTGGGAACGGTGATTTCGGCGATGCTCATGGTGATCTCCTCGGGTTGCGTGCGCTTCCCATCTTCGCAGACAGCCGCTGCCGGACTCTCCCGGGCGACCCGGCGCCGGCCTCGCGGAGCGGGGCGGCCCGGAGTCAGTGGGAGGCGCGCAGGGCTTCCTTCCTCGCCTTCCCGATGACCGGTGCCTTCACCCAGTACAGACAGCCAAAGCCGCTCTTCGGCGGTCCGAGTTCCTTCTCGAGCGCCGCCGCGTACCGAGGATACCTCGAGCCGACCGGCTCGGTGTTCCGGTAGCTCGAGAAGACGAGGTACTTGCGATCGGGCGTCAGCATCGGCGACCAGTCGCAGACCTTCGAATTGACGGTCGCGCCGAGATTGATCGGCGCCGTCCAGCTCCCGTCTCTTCCCTTGAACGTGATGTGGATGTCGGCATCACCCACGGTGCCGGGCCGGTCGGAGTTGAAGAGGAGGAAGTCCCCGTCGGGCGAGACGAACGGCCCTCCTTCCCCGTGCTCGGTGTTGACCGGGTAGGGAAGCGCCTCGGCTTGCTGGTACGTGCCGTTCACGCACTTCGAGCAGTAGAGGTTCCAGTCCTTGTGGTCCCCGCCCCGGTTCGACTCGAAGAAGAGCGTCGCGTCCGCCGTGACGGAGGGGCTGGATTCCTGGTCCTCGGTGTTGACCGCTTCCCCGAGGGGGACGGGCTCCGACCACCCGCCTCCCCGGCGTTCGACGAACCAGATGTCGGCCCGGCCCCCACGTACACCGTCGGCGCTCGACGGTCGGGTCGAGGTGAAGAAGAGGCGTCTGCCGTCCGGAGAGAATGCCGGGTGCAGGTTCATGCCGGCGGACGAGAACGACGCGACCGCAGGGACGGTCCAGACACCATCCTCCAACCGCGTGAACAGGATCATGGCTCCGAAGGGGCTCGTGCTGAACACCGTGAAGTAGATCTCGGTCCCGTCCGGCGACACGGCCAGGCGGTGCTCGTGATAGCCGAACGAGACGATCCCGGGACCGAACACCTCCGGCGCGGCGCGAGGCGGCCGCTGCCCGCAGTAGGGTCCCGTCAGCCTCGGGAATCCCACGTCATCGCCCCGAGCCGACACCGGGCCGGCCAGCATCAGGGACAGGAGCAGGAGCGTCGGTGTCGTCTTCATGGCGCGTCCTCGTCGGCGTCGGCGGGACGGCCAGAGCGCGGCTCGGTCCGTCCGATCCCTGCCCGCCCATCACTCGCGACGACCCGGTGTCCCTCCGCCTCCAGCACCTGCGCGGCGCGTTCGGCCTGGTCCGCCCGGACCAGGATGCAGTCCGTGTCGTAGGTGGAGAGCACGAACACCGGCACCCCGTTCGCCGCCAGCGGCGCGAGCAGCGACGACAACACACCCGTCATCGAGAACGGCAGGGGCCCCTCGAGCTGCAGGGCGGTCCATCCGCGCTCGGCGCGCGCCTCGGTGGGAACGGCCTTCTCGTCGCACACGACCGACAGCTCGTCGGGCGTACGGACGACGGCCCCGAACGATCCGATCCAGGCCCACGGGGGCACGCCGCTGCCCGGATCCAGCCGGACGACGGCGAGCCGCGCGGACAGGCGGCGGATGCGAAAACTCGACTTCCTCTGCGACTCCATGCGACCTCGCGGTGTTGCTCGGCAGTGGTCGGTGGGCGGGACCACCGCCCCGCCGTGGCGCTCCGTTTCGAGACCGGGCTGGCGCGTGCCGCCACCGGACGGCCCGTCATCTGTACCCCGAACGGGATCGGACTTCTCCGGCACACGTACGGACGCGGGATTCGCCCATTCCGTCGCGGTCGCGATCCGCCTCGCGTCGGCGCCCGGCCCGCCCTGCGCCACCCACGCGACGGGCCGGGGCGCGATCGCCCCGGCCCGTCCTCTTCTGCGCCCGTCCGCCGTCGCGTCTACAGCTTCGCGGCGATGGCCTCGGCGATCTCCAGCGTCTTGGCGGTACCGCCCATGTCGTAGGTGCGCACCTTGCCCTCGGCCACGACTGCCGCCACCGCCTTTTCGACCTTCGCGGCGGCCGCGGTCTCGCCCAGCCAGTCGAGCATCATCTTGGCGGCGAGGATGGTGGCGATCGGGTTCACCTTGTACTGGCCAGCGTACTTGGGCGCCGAGCCGTGCGTCGGCTCGAACACCGCCAGCTTCTCGCCGATGTTGCCGGAGCAGCCGAAGCCCAGGCCGC
>CAYNPF010000269.1:0-3797 GCA_964398895.1 uncultured bacterium | reverse complement strand
TCCATAGGGTCTGAACGCTTCCGATGCGACGGAGGCCACCCCGTTCGGGGTGGCCGCCCGGTTTACGGAGGGCGTGGCGAGCGGCTATCGTCTCTGCGTCCGCCGGGTGTCCCGCCCGGCCCGGAGCCGATGCAGCGGCGGCCTGCGCCGCCGGAACCCACACGGAGAGCGCCATGGCCTTCCAACTGTCGCGACTGCTGACCGACGTCTTCCACCCCGAGCCCGGCGAGGTCGTGCTCGTCGCCTGCGACCTGCCGCACGGCGCGCTGGCCGATCACGAGATCTGGCGCGACCGGCGGGCCATGGCCGCCGAGTGGTGCGAGGCCTTCGCCGCGCTGGGCGCGGCCGGCGGCTTCACCACCCGGCCGCTGCTCGGCTTCGCCGCCACCGGCGCCAACGGTGCCGACCTGCCGGTGCGGGCCACGGCCGCCGGGCGCGAGGTGGCGATGGAGGAGGAGCTGCTCGGCTGCACGCTGGCGGCCTTCCTGACCGAGTACTCGGCCACCGCGGCGCTCGACGCCTACTGCCGCCGCAAGGAGGACTTCCGCGCCGCGTCGCTGCCGGGCCTCGAGCGCCGCATGGAGCAGAGCGCGCTCCTCGCCGACTACGGCGAGGTGGCGCGGCGCTGCGGCATCCTCGACGAGTGCCTGAAGGGCGCCGATCGGATGGAGGTGGACTTCTCCAGCGGCGAACACTGCGTCTTCGACCTGCGCTGGCGCAAGGCCGAGGTGGACGACGGCTACCTGCCGCGCTTCAAGCCGGGCGACCGCATCATCAACCTGCCCTCGGGCGAGACCTTCATCGTCCCCTACGAGGGCGAGCGGGCGGGCGAGCCGTCGCGCACGGCGGGCGAACTGCCGGTGGCGCTGGGTGCCGAACGGATCGTGCTCGTGGTGCGGGAGAACCGCATCCGCGAGGTGCGGGGAAGCGGGCCCGAGGCGGCGAAGCTCCGCGGGTACTTCGCGCTGGACGCGACACGCCGCAACATCGCCGAGGTGGCCTTCGGCTGCAACGACCGGGCGGTGGTGACCGGCAACACCCTGGAGGACGAGAAGGCCGGGTTCCACTGGGCCTACGGCCGCTCCGATCACCTCGGCGGCGTGATCGGCGTGAAGGACTTCGCCTCGCCCGCCAACGTCGTGCACCAGGACATCGTCTACGCGCCGGGCAGCCCCATCCAGGTGGCCCGGGCGGTCGTCGTCGGTCTGTCGGGTTCCCGCGAGGTCATTCGCGACGGGACCTACGTGGTCTTCGACCGGGCGTAGCCGGGCTGGCGGACGGGAGAGGTGGCGGGCGTCGGGGTGGGACCCCGGCGCCCGCCGCGTTCATGGGGGCGCCGGGGGGGCAGGCGGCGGGCAGGTCGGCTGTCGCTTGCGCCGCAACGGGTTGACGCCCCTGTTCGTCGGCGGAAGAATGGCCTTCAGACGGGGCGAAAGTGGCCGATTCCCCGTGGAGGCCCCGGAGGCCGCGGGAAGCCCCGCGACCCCGGTTCCGGCCGTCGTCCTTCGTGCAGGAGGAGCCATCGTCGTGTCCCGACTCCCTGCTTCGCTCTCCCCGCCGCTCGTCGCCGCCGTCGTGGCCGTCACCGTGCTCCTCGCGCCGGCATCGCTGCGCGCCGCGGACACGGGGCTCACCCTGCGCATCAACCCGGCCTTCTCGCGCGCCGCGCTCGGCGCCACCGAGCAGCAGCGGTACGACCTGCTGTGGGCACACTCGGCCGGTTGCTCCGGCACGGTGATCACGCGCTCGCTCTACGACGACCTCTACACCTACGGCCGCTCGATCGGTGACTACAACACCTTCATGCTGATGGGCCTGCGGGCCACCGGGGACCGCGCCTTCCTCGACCGGGTCAGGACCGTCACCGACTCGATGCGCACCAGGCTGCGCGATGCCGACGACGACTGCGTGGGCGGGACCACCGACGGCTACCTCGACTGGCGCTGGCGCGCCGTGAACATGGGCTACAGTTGCACGAACACGGGCGGCTTCTACGGCAGCGACCACCACCAGCTCGACGACGCGATGACCCACGGCAACCTGGCGCTGGTCGCCTACGCCTTCCGCGTCAACGCCGACCTCGACACCGCCTACGCCGCGCGGGCGGCGTTCTGGACCGACTACCTGCTGCACCACTGGGAGGCCAAGTGGATCAGCCGGGCCGGTGGCGACTCGGTGAAGGCCTGGATGGACAACGCCACCGGCATGTACAAGCACGAGGCGCACGTGGTCGCCAACCTCATGCGGGCCGCCTACTACCTGTGGAAGCTCACCGGCAACCCGTTCTACAAGGCCCGCGCCGACGCGCTGGCCGCGCAGTCGGCGGCCAACTGCGTGACGAATCCCAACGTCACCACCGCCTACAGCTGGCACCACCAGGTGGACAACACCGATACCTGGCAGACGATCAACTACGCCCAGCACACCAGCGGCGTCTTCTGCGACCTGCACCTCGACGGCTACACGCCGTACGCCAACGACGCGGAGATGGCGAAGTTCACCTCGACCTGGCGGGACCTGGTGCTGGCCGCTTCGGCGCCCAGTTTCCAGACCATGGCGCCGAACGTCTACGGCAGCGGCACGGCGACCAGCACCTCGCCCGGCTACGGCGGTGTGTCGGCCTACGCCCGCTGGGACGGCACCGGCACGCTGCTGGGCTACGCCACGGCGCTGTCGGGGGCGTCGCCGTCGGCGAGCAGCATCTATACGGTACCGGTGACCGCCGGCGCGCTTATGGCCGTCAGCACGCGCGGGGCGGTCAATGCTGCGCCCTCGCGGGTCGGCGACCTCGGGGCCGCGCAGGTCTCCGACAGCGCCGTGGTGCTGACCTGGACCGCGCCGTCGGACGACGGCGCCGGCGGGCGGGCGACGCTGTACGACCTGCGGCGCTCGAGCCAGGCCATCACCGACGCCAACGTGACCGCGGCCACCGCCGTTGCCGTGCCGCAGAGCCCGGCGGCGGCCGGGACCACGGAGCGGGTGGTGGTGCGCGGACTGGTGCCGGGGACCTCGTACCACTTCGCCCTGCGGTCCTTCGACGACACGGCCCTGGCCTCGCCGGTGAGCAACGACGTGGCGGTAACCACGCTGTCCGCCGACACGATCCCGCCGTCCGCCGTCCGCGACCTCTACTGACCTGGCCGGCAGCGCCACACGCCGCCGCCGTGGGTGCCGGCGTAGAGCGTGTCGCCGCGGGTGCCGAGGCTGAGGACGATGCCGCCCCCGGGACCGCGCGTGGCCGTCCAGGTCGGCGGCGTGACCGGCGCGACGGCGCACCGTCGCTGGCAGGCCGGGAGGGCGGCGAGGAGCAGGGCGGCGATCCATCCGGTGCGCCACGGACGCATGCGACCTCGAGTCCCGATCATTCGTGCCTTGGCCGGAGTGGGAGCGACCGCCGCGGGGGATGCCGTGCCACCACGGCTCCCCCGGGACGGATCGGTCTCAGTAGGCGGTGTTGCGGATGCCCTCGATCACCAGGTCGGCGGTCTCGCGCAGCATGTCGCGGCTCAGGTTCGCCACCGTGTCGTTGGCCTGGTGATGATGATCCCCCTGGGCGATGAAGCGGCAGGCGGGGACGTGGTGCTCGAGGAACGGGCAATCGTCGGAGGCGCACTGCCCCTTGGTGTCCAGCACGATCACGCGCTTCTCCCTGGCCGCCGCGCCGATGAAGCGCTGGATCGTCTCGTCATCGGTGACGTTGCTGATGCACGGTCCGTTCTGGTCGTCGAGATAGTCGATCTGGATCATCAGCCGCGTGCTGTCCAGCGGCACGATCGGCTCCTGCTCGACGTAGTGCT
>CAYNPF010000268.1:0-3799 GCA_964398895.1 uncultured bacterium | reverse complement strand
CGAGCCGTGGAACAGCGTGGCCACGCGGCGCCCGCTCAGGTCGTACACCGCGACGTCCACCGTCGCCGCCTGCGCCAGCGCCAGCGACAGCCGGGTGCTGCCGGAGAACGGGTTGGGCCGCGCCGCCGACAGCGCCGTCGTGGTCGGAGCCGGCAGCGGCACCACCACGGTCGCGGCGGACAGCTCGAGGGTCACACCGTCGCGACCCGAGGCCTGCAGGTCGGCGAGGGCGATCTCGCCGCCGGCCGCCTCGCCGGAGAGCGAGGCGAGCCGCAGCGTCAGCTCGAGCGTCTCGGGCTCCTCGGCGGTCAGGTCGGGCGCCAGCCCGATCAGCCCGAGGATCGCCCGGCCGTCGAGCACCTCGTCGAGCGCGAGCCACTGCGGGTTGCCGGCACCGACCTCGACGCCGGCCATCTCATAGCGGTCGAGCGGCAGCGACAACGCCAGCCGCGCGGCGCCGATGCGATCGGCGGCCTGGATGCGCACCGGCACGCGCAGCTCGCCTCCCTGCCAGACGGGATCGCCGAACTGCACGGCCACGTGCGGCTCGGAGCGGCCGGGCAGGCTGTCGCGCTCGCCGCCGCGCAGGAGTCGCCGCGCGCAGCAGAGCACGTCGTCCACGTTGGACGCGCCATCGGCGTTGCAGTCGTAGCGTGCCAGCGTCGAGTCGGGGCAGGGCCCGTTTCCGAGCACGCAGTGGACCATGACGACGAGGTCGCGCACGTCGAGCCGGCCGTCACCGTTGAAGTCGCAGGACACCCCGCTGCAGACGCGCGCCGCGGCCTCGATCTCGCAGGCGGGCACCTCGCCGCCCAGCGAGTCGGCGCCGAGCAGCTCGCGCACGGTGACGCGCGTGACGGCGGGCAGCGCGGCGTCGGTGTCGGGCAGCACGCTCACCGCCAGCACGGGCTCGCTGCAGCGCGTTCCGGCGGTGCAGCGCAGGCCGCCGATCGGCGTGCCCTGCTCGGCGAACATCACGAACTTCGCGCCGTTGGCGGTGCGCTCCCAGGCGAGGTGCATGTCGGCGGCGCGTCCGACCGGCACGAGGTCGGCCACCCGCAGCCCGTGCGGGGCGAGGTGGATCGTGCCCTGCAGCCCGGCGAGCGGCACGGCCGAGGTCGCGGTCATCACCACCCGGGCGCGACCGCCGGGCACGACGGTGTCGTCGCACGAGCCATCGGGGTGCACCCAGCCGGGCACGACGCACGACGAGCCGGTCCCGCCGCAGGAGTCCTTGATCGCGAAGCCGCGGTGATCGCGGCAGACCAGGCTGTCCACCACCGCGCCGTTGCACACGTCGCGCCGCACCACCTCGAGTCGCAGCTCGTAGCGGCCACCGGGCAGGCCGGGCAACGTGGTGTCGGCCGACCACGGCACGAGCGCCATGGTGCAGACAGTGCACGTGCGCCGCGTCACGCGCAGCCGCACGATCGGCGGCGATGCCCGCAGGCTCGCCTCGGGGCCGGGCACCAGCTCGATCCCGTCGAGGTTCCAGCAGCCGTCCGTGAAGGTGCCGGACAGGTGCAGCGGGATCGGCACGCCGGGGCAGAGCGACTCGATGCAGTCGGCGGTGTTGCAGTCCACCGGCGGCCCGATCTGCACGACCTGCACGTAGGACGGCAGGGTGTCGCAGGACGGCGGCGTGTCGCAGCCCACCCGGAAGCTCAGCGACGCGGGGCGCGTGAACTCGCACGCCGCGCTGGAATCGCCGGCGGCGACGGCGACGTGCAGGTCGTAGGCGAGCGTGAACGCACCGGCGGCGAAGCGACCGAGCGGCACCACGACGGAGTCGGGCCGGCAGACGAGGGTGAGCGGGCAGCGCGCGGGCATGCGGACGTCGAGCCGGAGACGGCCGGAGCTGCGATCGGCCCACTCGTAGCCGGTGAGGTCCACGCAGTCGCGGCAGGAGCCGAAGACGACGGCGACGCTGTCACCGTCGCAGGGCGCGGCGGGACGCAGGACCCACCAGTAGGGAACGGCGCGCGTGGAGTCGCAGGGCCCCTCGGCGAACGCGGGCGCGACGAGGCTCGCCAGGCTCGGGACGGCGAGCGCGATGGCCAGGGCGATGACGGAGAGGCGTGGGAGGCTGCGCATGAAGGACCTCGAGGACGGCTGGAATGTCCCGGTCGTTGCCTGATGGCTCAATGGTTCGTCGGACGGGAAGCGGTGTCAACCGGGAATTGGGCGCGACGTGCCCGGTCCAGGGAGGCGCGTGGAGCGGCCCCGCTGAGCCCGCCATCGGAACGCCGCAGGGCGAGCGGTATGTCGGGCAGCGGCGCGAGGCGGTCCGGGCGACCTCCGGTCCCACACGCCCGGCCCGCTCGCTCCGTGTCGGCCGCCGACGGCTCGTACGCTATGCCGGTTTCCGACCCACCATGACGATGCGATCTCCGGCGCGCCCGAGCAGGCTCGTCCATGGCCAGTTGATCGCGTCCACGGTCCCCATCGCCAGCCTCTGCGCCGCCGATTTCTCGCCGTGCGCGCGCCCCGGCGGAATCTTGCTCTGCCGCGCCCAGACGACCTCGAGCCCCACCGTGCGGAACAGCCGCGCCAGCGGTCCCGGCGTGAACTCCCACAGGTGGTAGGGCGGCTCGCGCAGCACGATCGTGCGCCCCGTCGCGCCGTAGAGCCCCATCGCCAGCCGGCGCGCCATCGAGTTCGTCGTCACCGGCCCGCGCAGGTAGAGGTGGCCGCCCGGCGCCAGCACGCGCACCGCCTCGCCCAGCACCGCGCGGCAGTCCGGCACGTGCTCGAGCACGTCGCCCATGTAGACGAGGTCGAACGACGAGCCCGGCAGGGCCGCCGCCGGCAGGTCGCCCTGGAACACCTCGAGCCCCAGCGCCCGGGCGCGCGCCGCCGCCGCCGCCGACAGCTCCACGCCCTGCACCCGCCAGCCGCGCTCGCGCGCCTGCAGCAGCAGCCAGCCACCGGCGCTGCCCAGCTCGAGCAGCCGGCGCGGCGTCGCGCCCGGGCGCTGCGGCACCAGCCGCGCGAACGCGTCGAGCAGCGACTCGTTCTCGGCGCGGAACGCCTCGCCCGCCGTGTTGGCCGCCTCGCTGCGGCCGCAGCGGAAGTCGCGCTCGAAGTACTCGGCCGGATAGAGCCCGCTCAGCGATTCCCCGGTCGGCTGCACGCCGAGGAAGCGCAGGCCGCAGTCGCGGCACTCGAGCAGCGGGAAGCGCCCGCCGAACTCGTAGGCGAGCGGCAGGGACCGCAGCCGCGCGCCGCCGCAGCCCGCGCAGGTCGCGAGCGTGCGGGTGAGCAGCGGAGCCGCGGGCTTCATCGCGCCGCCGCCCTCGCCGCGGCGTTCGCCGGCACCACCGGCAGCGCCCGCTCGATCGGCGCGCCGCCGAGCACGCGACCGGACTCGTCGTAGGCGACGGCGAGCTGCCCCGGCGTCACCGCGTCCTGCGGACGGGCGAAGCGGACCTCGCAGCCGCCGTCGGCGCGCGGGTGCAGCGTCGCCGCGGCGCCGGGGTGGCTGTAACGGATGCGCACGCGCGCCGGCGTCCCCTCGGCGGGCACCGCGGCCAGCCAGTTCACCGGGCCGCTCACCAGGCCGCCGGCCGCCAGCGCCGCGCGCGGCCCGACGATCACCACGTTGCGCGCCGCGTCCAGCGCCACGACGTGGAGCGGCTCGGGCGCCGCCAGGCCGAGGCCGTGCCGCTGCCCCACCGTGTAGTGCACCAGGCCGCGGTGCGTGCCGAGCCGGCGACCGGCGGTGTCCTCGAACGACCCCGGCGCGGTGCCGCTCGTCACGCCACGGCGCGCGATGAAGCCGGCGTAGTCGCCGTCGGGC
>CAYNPF010000267.1:0-3800 GCA_964398895.1 uncultured bacterium | reverse complement strand
CGCGCGTCTCCTCGGGTCCGGTATCGAGCAGTCGCACGGTCGCCGTCGCCCCCGGCGGCAATGCCACCAGCGTCTGCGCGTACGGGAGGTTCGCACGCCCGGTCGTACCGGTGACCTGGAAGCCCGGCACCGCCAGTTCGCTGCGTCCGTCGGAGCCGGGGTCGGTGAAGGAGAAGCTCGGCAGGCTCAGCCGCAGCGTGACGCCGGTGGCGTCGGTCGAGACGACTCTCAGGGACTGCGCCGCCGCGACGGCGACGAGGAACGCGAGCGCCAGCGGCGCAACGAGGGCGGAGTACATCGGTCGGTATCGCATTGAGGGCGGAGTGTAGGGATGCCTCTCCAAGGGGGTCAAGCCCGCTGCGGACCTCGCCGCTGGCGGCCGGTGAATCACCCGGTCTAGACTGCGGCCGCCGCGAACCCGAGGAGGCCCCGTGACGCGCACCGTCCCGCCGAGACTCGTGCCCCCGGCCCGCCGGGCCGGGCCGTGGGTCTTCCTGTGCCTGCTGGCTGGGCCATGGGCCGCTCCGGCGCACGGCGCTCCCGCCGCGGCGTTCGTCCCCGGAGCGGACAGCGTGCTGGCATGGGTCCGCGGAGACTCGCCGGTCGAGGTGCGCGCCGTCACCCGGACGCAGTTCGCCGGCGCCTGGGCCCGGCTGCAGCCACCCATGCGTCCCGACTCCCTTACCCCGTCCGGAGCGCGGCGGTTTCTCGATCTGCTCGTGGACCGGGAGGCCCTCGGCCTCATGGCTCTGGCCGCTCGCACACCGTGGACCGCCGAGGAGCAGGCCGGCTACGACGCCCTGCGCGACCAGCTCGCACTCGGCGCCGCTCTGGACTCGGCCCTGGCGGCCACGCGGCTCGCCCTGGGAGCGGCGGCGGACAGCCTCGACGAGCAGGCCCTGGGAATCACCGCCCGCGAACGGGCCGCTTCCCGGCTGGCCGTGACCTGGGACGATTCGCTCGTCGCTCGGCTGGTCGGGGCCTTCGCGGCCCTTCCCCGTCCGACCGCCGACTCGTCGGCCGCGGCCCAGGTCCGCATGCTGTCCGCCCTGCCCGCGGTGGCCCCGACGGACACCGGCCGCGTGCTGGCCCGCTCGGCCGTCGGCGGGTACCGGGTCGCCGACCTGCTCGGCGCCTGGGGACGGTTGAGCCCGATCTACCGGCCGCGCGTCGCCACGGCAGCCGACGTGCGCGACCTGGTGACGAACGGGTTGTTCGAGCGGCTGTTGCGCGACGATGCCGCGCAGCGCGACCTGGCTACGCTCCCCTCGGTGGCCACGCGGCTGGCCGCGGAGCGCGAACGCATCGCCGTCGCGCACCTGGTGGAACGCGAGGTCTTCGCCCGCGTGCCCACCGACTCGCTCACCCTGTTGCGCTTCTTCCGTGCGCACGAGGGCGAATGGAGACTGCCCGACCGCGTTCACTGCCTCGACCTCGTCCTCGAGGACCGGGCCGAGGCCGGGCGGATGGCCGCCCGACTGCGCGATGGGGCCGAGGCGGACAGCCTGGCGGCGCGCGCCGGCCGCGCCGGCAGCCGCTGGCTGCGGGACGTGCGCGCCGACCGGGACAGCACGCGCTTCGCCCGCCTCGTGCGCGCCGGCACCGGCACGGTGCTGGGCCCGGAGGAGACCCCGGAGGGCTGGGAGGTCACGCGCGTGCTGGCGGTCCTGCCGGGACGCGGGCAGTCCCTCGCCGAGTGCCGCGCGCAGGTGCTGCAACGCTGGTACGACGAGGAGGGCGGGCGCCGCATGCAGGATCTGCTCGCCCGTGCCCGCCGGCGGGTGCACGTCGAGGTCCGCCGGGCCGCGCTCGAGCAGCTCCTCGGCGCACCTCCCCCGGCGCTGCGCCCGGCTCCGACGACCCGCTAGGCTGCGGGATCCGCACCCCCGACCCGGGCGCGACCGCCGCGGACACGAGCGCACCGGACGGAGGCGGCGCCTTCGTGCGAAGGCCGGGGCGCTGCGTGTATGATCCCGCTCGCCCCTGACGAATGCAGCCACCCCAGCGCGGCCGCCGGCCGCGTCAACCCGAGCAGGTCCTGGTCATGTCCCTTCCCTTGCTGCGGCGACCGTCCCTCGGTGTCCCCGCGCTCGCGCGGCGCGAGCACCTCGTTCTCCTCCTCGTCGTCGTCGTCGGCGCGGCCCTGACGCTCTTCGGCACCGGTTGCGGCGCGCGCAGGCCCCGCCCGACCCGCGTCGCCGTCACGGTGGCCCGGGTCGAGCGGCGGGCGATGCCGATCGAGATCGTCGCCACCGGCACGATCGAGCCCGTGCAGTCCGCCGCGGTGGGCGCCCAGGTCAGCGGCGTGCTGAAGCGCATCGCCTTCCGCGAGGGACAGGACGTGACCGCGGGCCAGGTGCTGTTCGAGCTGGACCCGCGCCCCTTCCGCGCCGCGCTCGAGCAGGCGATCGGCGCGCTGGAGCGCGACCGCGCCCAGTGGCGCAACGCGCAACGGGAGGCCGAGCGGGCCGATCGCCTGCTGGCCCAGAGCCTCATCTCCCCCGCCGAGCACGACCAGGCCATCGCCACCGCCGAGGCGCTGCGCGCCTCGGTGCGGGCCGACTCCGGCGCGGTGGCAAACGCGCGGCTCAACCTCGAGTTCTCCGGCATCCGCGCGCCCATCGCCGGGCGCACCGGCGCGGTGGACGTGCACGTCGGCGACCTGGTGCGGGCCTCGAGCGGCACGCCGCTCGTGACCGTGAACCAGGTCCGACCGATCCGCGTGCGCTTCACCGTCGCGCAGGACCAGATCCCGTTGGTGCAGCGCTACCGCGATGGCGTGCGCCGCGTGATCGTGCGGCTCCCCGACGATTCCACCACGGTCGAGGGCCGCCTCGCCTTCGTGGACAACGCCGTGGACGCCGCCACCGGCACGCTGCTGCTGAAGGGCGAGTTCCCCAACACCGACGGCCACCTGTGGCCGGGACAGTTCGTCGAGGTGCGACTCGTGCTCGCCGTGCAGCCCGACGCCCTCGTCGTGCCGGCGCGGGCAGTGGTCACCGGCCAGCAGGGCTCCTACGTCTACGTGCTCGCCGCCGATTCGACGGCCGCGGCCCGCCCGGTCGCCGTGGCCCGCTCGTCCGAGACTGCCGCGGTCATCGCCGCGGGGCTGAAGGCCGGCGAGACGGTGGTGACCGACGGGCAGTTCCGCATCTCCCCCGGGGCCCGGGTGCAGGTGCGCCAGGGCGGGCAGGGCGCGCGGCCGTGAACTTCTCCGCCCTCTTCATCCAGCGGCCGGTCGCGACCACGCTGGTCATGATCGGCATCCTGTTCTTCGGCGCCATCGGCTACCGCTTGCTGCCGGTGAGCGACATCCCCAACGTGGACTACCCCACCATCTCGGTGAACGCCAGCCTGCCCGGCGCCTCGCCCGAGACCATGGCGTCGGCGGTGGCCACCCCGCTCGAGAAGCAACTCTCGACCATCCCCGGCGTGGACGTGATGACCTCGTCGTCGTCGCAGGGGAGCACCTCGATCACGCTGCAGTTCACGCTCGACCGCAACATCGACGCGGCCGCGCAGGACGTGAACTCGGCGATCGCGCAGGTCCAGCGCCGCCTGCCCACCGGGATCAACCCGCCCTCGTACCAGAAGGTGAACCCGGCGGACTCGCCCATCCTGTTCATGACCCTCACCTCGAAGCTCATGCCGCTGCCCAAGCTCGACGAGTACGCCGAGGGCTTCCTGGCGCAGCGGCTCTCGATGGTCAGGGGCGTGGCCCAGGTCTCGGTCTACGGCGCCCAGAAGCGCGCGGTTGACCTCCGGCAAACTCCCAGCCGCCAACACTGCCCCGGCGTCAA
>CAYNPF010000266.1:0-3803 GCA_964398895.1 uncultured bacterium | reverse complement strand
CGAAGCCGATGCTGGTGACGGTGCCGTTCGTGCTGGTGCTGGTGGACGTGTGGCCGCTGGGGCGGTGGGGGAGGCGCTCCGGGGGCGGTTCCGGCGGCGCGCCGGCGCGCTCGCTCGTGGGGCTCGTGCTCGAGAAGTGGCCGCTGCTGCTGCTCGCCGGGGCGGCGGCGGTCGTCACCGTCGTGGTGCAGGACCGCGCCGGGGCCACGGCGAACATGGACCTGCTGACCTGGGATCGGCGCGCCTGCAACGCGCTGATCTCCTGCTGGCGCTACGCCGGCAAGAGCCTCTGGCCCTCCGGCCTGTGCGCCTTCCATCCCTACGGTCGCGACCTCGGCGTGCTCGCGGCCGCGATCTCGGCCGCGGCCCTGGTCGCGGTGAGCGCGCTGGCGCTGTGGCAGCGCCGCCGCCGGCCGTGGTTGCTGGTCGGCTGGTTCTGGTACCTCGGCATGCTGGTGCCGGTGCTCGGTCTCTTCCAGGTCGGCGGCCAGGCCTGGGCCGATCGCTACACCTACCTGCCCGGCATCGGCCTGGCGCTGATCGTCGCCTGGGCCCTCGGGGACTGCGTTGGCCGCTCGCGCCCCGCTCGCGCCGTCGCCGTCGCGGGCGCCTTGCTGGCGCTCGCCGCGCTGGGCACGGCCACCGCGCGGCAGGTCGCGGTCTGGCGCGACACCGGGAGCCTGTTCACGCGCCTGCTCGCGGTGAGCGGCGACAACCTGGTCGGCGCCCGCATGGCACATCGCTACCTCGGCCACGACCTGCTGGCGGCGGGGCGGCTGGATCTGGCCACGCCGCACCTCGAGCAATCGCTCGGGTTGCCGGTGGGGCGCGAGGCCGCGTTGCGCGATTCACTGCGGGAGCGACCCGACGACGTCGAGCTGCACCGCACGCTCGCTTCGCTGCTCGCGCGCGAGGACCGCGTCGAGGACGGCGTGCGCGATTACGCCTGGATCCTGCGGCGCGATCCCGACGACCTCGACGCGCTGGTCAACGTCGCGTGGATCCGGGCCACGCATACCGAGGCGACGCACCGCGACGGCGCCGAGGCGCTGCGGCTCGCCCGGCGCGCCGTGGCCCTGAGCCCGGAGCCGCTGGCCGTGCTGCAGAGCACCCTGGCCGCGGCCTGTGCCGAGAGCGGGGACTTCCCCGAGGCGATCCGCGCCGGCGAGGCGGCGGTGCGGCTGGCGCGGGCCGCGGGCGATCCCCTGGCCGCGGCGGGCTACGCGCGGCAGCTCGCGCGCTACCGGCGCGGGCGGGCCTACCACTTCGCGGAGATGTGAGGAGGTGCACATGAAGGTGCTGGCGGGCATCACCGTGGTGCCGCTCGGCGTGGGGCTTTCGCTCTCGCGCTACGTGGCGGAGTGCGAGCGGATCCTGAAGGAGGCCGGTCTCGAGCCGCAGT
This sequence comes from uncultured bacterium, assembly GCA_964398895.1. Classification (GTDB taxonomy): domain Bacteria; phylum Eisenbacteria; class RBG-16-71-46; order RBG-16-71-46; family RBG-16-71-46; genus JANXPZ01. The sequence continues at coordinate 2,401 of CAYNPF010000266.1, read as the reverse complement.
TGCACGCCAACGGCACGAACGTCGAGGGCGAGTGGGACGTGGTCTTCGCCGCGCTGCGGCGCTGCCACGAGCGGTTGCACGAGCTGGGCGCGCCGCGGGTCTCGACCACGCTGCAGGTCGGCACGCGCACCGACCGCGAGCAGACCGGCGCCGACAAGATCCGCAGCGTGCAGGAGAAGCTGGGCGGCTGACTCAGTCCAGCGCGCGCGGATCGCGCTCGAGCAGCGCGCGGGCGGCGGCGAGCCGCTCCGGGTTGCCGAGCTCGAGCCAGCGGCCGCCGTCGGGCACCCAGGGCGCGATCACGTGTCCCGCCGCGGCGAGCCGCAGGTAGACGTCCACGATGCCGAAGACGCCGCGCTCGGTGACGAGATCGAACAGGCGCGGCGCGCAGCAATGGATGCCGCCGAAGGCCAGCGCCCGCACCGCGCCCTGCGGCGGCCGGACCTCCCGGCGCTCGCCGGTGCGCCGATCCTCGCGCCCGCACAGGCCGACCTCGTCGAAGAGGAGCTGTCGCGCGGTGTCGCGCTTCTGGACCACGAGGGTGGCGAGGCTCGGGCCCCGTTCCTGCTCGGCGCGCAGCGCCTCGAGCCGGAAGCCGGTGAGCACGTCCACGTTGTGCACGAGGATCGTCTCGCCCGCGGTGAACAGCGCGCGCGCATGCCACAGGCCGCCGCCGGTCTCGAGCGGCCGCTCGTCCTCGCGGCTCAGCAGCACCTCGACGCCCAGATCGTGCCCGGCGACGAAGCGCGCGATCTGCTCGGCGTGATGGTGCACGTTCACCACCACGCGCGTCGCCCCGGCCGCCGCGAGCCTGCCGACCACGCGCTCGAGCAGCGTGCGGCCACCGACCTCGATCAGCGCCTTGGGTGTGGTCTCGCCGAGCGCGCCGAGCCGGGTGCCCAGCCCGGCGGCGAGGATCATTCCCTGCACGGCGCATCCGTGGGCGCGGGGGCCTCGGGCTCGCGCAGTGCCCAGTGGTCGCGGGCGGCGTGGCGCAGGTGCACGGTCAGATCCGGGTGGCGTTGGCGCAGGTGGCGGGCCAGGCGTTCGGCGAAGTAGACCGAGCGGTGCTGGCCGCCGGTGCAGCCGAAGGCGACGCTGAGATCGGAGAAGTTGCGCTCGCGGAAGTTGGCGACGTGCGCCTCGACCAGCGCGACCACGTGACCCCAGAACACCTCGGTCTCGGGGATGCCCTCGAGGAAGCGCACGATCGGCGCGTCGCGGCCCGTCAGCCCCGACAGCTCGCGCAGCCGGCCCGGGTTGGGCAGCCAGCGGCAGTCGAAGACGTGCCCGCCGCCGTGGCCCGATTCGTCCGGCGGCCAGCCGTCGCGGTAGCTGAAGCTGGCCACGTGTACGGTGAGGCCCTGCGGCGGCGCGATCGGGCTCGGGCGTTCCGCCCACTCGGCGATGATCGCGCGCAGCACGCCCTCCAGCTCGGGCAGGCGCACCGGCAGCCCCTCGCCGAGCAGGCCGGCGATGTTGCGGGCGGCGAAGGGGACGCTCTCGAGGAAGCGCACCTTGCGCTCGAAGAAGCCGCGGTAACCGTAGGCGCCCATCGCCTGGAGGATGCGGATGAGCACGTAGCCGCGCCAGGTGGCGAGGAAGTGCGCCCGGTCGGTGTGGGTGAGCGCGGCGAGCGCGCCGAGGTAGTGCTCGAGCAGGTGCGCGCGCACGACCTCGGGCAGGTCGGCCTTGGCGTCGTAGAGCAGCGAGGCCACGTCGTACTGCGCCGCCCCGCGTCGGCCGCCCTGGTAGTCCACGAACCACGGCTCGCCGTCGCGCAGCAGGATGTTGCGCGACTGGAAGTCGCGGTAGAGGAAGTAGTCGGTGTCGGTGTCGAGCAGGTGCGCGATCAGCCGCTGGAAGTCGTCCTCGAGCCGCTGCTCGTTGAAGGGCACATGGGCGAGCTTGAGGAAGTGGTACTTGAAGTAGTTGAGGTCCCACAGCATGGACTGCGCGTCGAAGGCGGCGCGCGGGTAGGCGAGACCGAAGTCCACCACCCGCGGGCCCTCGGCCTGGAAGCGCGGCAGCACCTCGAGCACGCGCTCGTAGGCCGTCAGCAGCGCGGGCGGGAACGCGCCCGGCGCCGACTCGCGCGCGGCCGTCAGCGCCGCGAACAGCGTGGTGTCGCCGAGGTCCTCCTCGAGCCAGATGCGGCGCGGCTCGTCGTCGGCGTAGATCTCCGGCACCGGCAGGCGGATCGAGCGGAACGAGCGCGAGAACGAGAGGAAGGCGCGGTTCTCGTCGGGATCGGGACCGTAGGCGCCGATGACCGAGGCCGGCGCCTCGCCGCTCAGGCGGTAGTAGAGGCGCTGCGAGCCGTCGGCCGCCAGCCGGGTGACGGCGGCGGGCGCATGGCCGAAGGTCCGGACGTAGAGCGCGACGAGGGCGTCCTGCATGG
>CAYNPF010000265.1:0-3807 GCA_964398895.1 uncultured bacterium | reverse complement strand
GATCGAGCAGGAGGGCACCTACCCCCTGCCCGAGGCGCAGCTCGACCGCTTCCTGCTCAAGATCAAGATCTCCTACCCCACCCGGGAGGAGGAGCGGCAGATCGTGGACCGCATCGCCGTGACCGGGGAGCCGAAGATCAACCCGGTGGTGGAGCCGGCCGACCTGCTGCGGGCGCGCGAGCTGTGCCGGTCCATCTACATTGACGGCAAGATCCAGGACTACATCATTGACCTGGTGTTCGCGACGCGGGAGCCGGAGAAGTACGGCCTGGCCGACCTCAAGCCGCTCATCCGCTTCGGCGCCTCGCCGCGCGCCTCGATCTACCTGACCACGGCGGCGCGGGCGATGGCCTTCCTCAAGCGGCGCGGCTTCGTCATCCCCGAGGACATCAAGGAGCTGGCGGCCGACGTCCTGCGCCACCGCATCATGCTGTCCTACGAGGCCGAGGCCCAGGAACTGACCACCGACGACATCGTCCAGAGGATCCTCGGCGCGGTCGAGGTGCCGTGAGCGATCGCGACCCAGGGAGGACCGTGGCGCCCGCGGCCGGAGCGCCGGCCCGGGGCGCGGCCACCGCCATGCTCGAAGCCGATTTCCTCCGCAAGCTGCGCCGGATCGAGCTCCACACCCGCAAGGTGCTCAACACCAGCTTCGTGGGCGAGTACAAGTCCACGTTCAAGGGCACCGGCATGGAGTTCGTGGACGTGCGCGAGTACCTGCCGGGCGACGACGTGCGCGCCATTGACTGGAAGGTCACCGCCCGCATGGGGCGGCCGTACGTCAAGAAGTTCGTCGAGGAGCGCGAGCTGACCGTCATCCTCTGCGTGGACGCCTCGGGCTCGGGTTACTTCGGCACCCGCGCGCAGTTCAAGCTCGAGCAGGCGGCCCAGGTGGCGGCGACGCTGGCCTTCTCGGCGGTGAGCAACAACGACAAGGTCGGCCTGCTGTTCTTCACCGACCGCGTCGAGCGCTTCGTCCCGCCGCGCAAGGGCCGCCAGCACGTGATGCGACTGGTGCGCGACATCCTGCTGTTCCGGCCCCAGCGACGCGGCACCGACCCGGCGACGGCGCTCGAGTACGTGATGCACATCCTCAAGCACCGGGCGATCGTCTTCCTGATCAGCGACTTCCTCGGACCGGGCTTCGCCCCCGACGCCGCGCGCATCCCGCTCGGGATCGTCGCGCGCCGGCACGACCTGGTGGCCATCCCCATCACCGACCCGGCCGAGCGCGAGCTGCCGCGGGTCGGCCTCGTGGATCTCGAGGACAACGAGACCGGCGAGATCGTCGCGGTCAACACCGCCGATCCGCGGCTGCGCCGGGCCTACGCCGAGCACATGCGCGGGCTCGAGCTGCGGCGCGACCGCCTGTTCCGCCAGCTCGGCGTGGACAGCATCGGCCTCGACACCCACGAGGACTTCACGCCGAAGCTGCACAAGTTCTTCCGCGCCCGCGCCCGGCGGTACCAGGGATGATCGCCGCCCGCCCGCTCCGCCCCCTCGCGCTGCTGCTGGCGCTGCTGCTCGCCGTGCCGGCCGGGGCGGCCACGCTCACCACGAAGGTGGTGACGCCGCGCCGGCTCACGGTCGGCGACTGCTTCGACCTCGTGCTCGATCTGCAGGCGCCGGCCACGAGCCAGGTGCTGGGCCCGCTCGCCGACTCGCTCGGCGTCTTCGTCGTCACCGGGGCGAAGCCGGCGGCGCCGCCCACCGCCGGCCGCGGCGAACACCGGCTGACCCTCGCCGGCTTCCGGCCCGGGCGCCAGCGGCTGCCGGTCTTCACCTTCCTCGTCCGCACCGGCGCGCGCGTGGACACGCTGCGCAGCGACACCGGCTCGGTGCTGATCGCCCGCACGATGCCGAAGGACATGAAGGACATCCACGACCTCAAGCCGCCGGAGACCTTCCCCAACCACTGGCTGTGGATCATCCCGCTGGCCCTGCTGCTGGCCGCGCTCCTGGCCTGGCTGGTGGCGCGACTGCTGCGCGGCCTGCGCCGCGCGCACGAGCGGGCGGAGGCGGCGCTGCCGCCGTGGGACGAGGCGCTCGGCGCGCTCGACACCATGCCCTGGCAGGACTGGCTCGGCGCCGGGCAGGTCAAGCGCTACTACTACGCGCTCTCCCAGGTGCTCAAGCGCTACATCGAGCGGCGCTTCGAGTTCAACGCCGTCGAGCAGACCACCACCGAGATCCTCAACAGCATGCGCACGCACCGCACGCCGATGCGCGACGAGGTGCAGCGATTCCTGCTGCGCTCCGACTTCGTCAAGTACGCGAAGATGGTGCCGCCCGACGAGGAGATGCGCTCCGCCATCACCGAGGTCCGTGAGTTCGTGAACCGCACCATGCCGCAGGAGCCGCCGGCCGCCGCGCCGGCCGGCCCCGCCGCGGCCGAGGGACCCGCCCCGGCGGGTCGTCAGGCCTGACCATGCAGTTCGCCTCGCCCTGGTACCTGCTCCTGCTCCTGCCCGTGGCCGCGCTGGTGTGGCTCGAGTTGCACCGGCGCACCGCCGCGGTGCGCTTCCCCGACGCCTCGTTCCTGCGCCGCTGGTCGGGACGCGGCCGCTTCCTGCGCGGGCTGCTGCTGGCGGTGAACACGCTGGCGCTGGTGCTGATGGTGGTGGCGCTGGCCCGCCCGCAGCGGGGTCGCATCGTCGAGGAGGTGGAATCGCGCGGCGTGGACATCATGCTGTGCATGGACGTCTCGGAGACCATGTCGTTCTCCGACTTCCGCCCCGACCGCATCACCGTGGCGCGGCAGCGGGCCACCGAGTTCGCCGCCAAGCGGACCGGCGACCGCATCGGCCTGGTGGTCTTCGCCGACGGCGCCATGACGCGCTGCCCGCTCACCGCCGACAAGACGGTGGTGCGCTCGATCATTGACCGCCTGCGGGTGGGCACGCTCGACCCGACCCGCACGGCGATCGGCATGGGGCTGGCCGACGCGGTCGGCCGCCTCAAGGACTCCAAGGCCAGGGACAAGCTGATCATCCTGCTCACCGACGGGCTCAACAACGCGGGCGAGGTGGACCCGCTCACCGCCGCCCAGCTCGCCAGGACCTACGGGATCAAGGTCTACTGCATCGGCATCGGCTCGCAGGGTCCGATCACGGTGATGGTCAACGACCCCTTCTGGGGGCCGCGGCCGCAGACGGTGCAGGCCGAGTTCGACATGGCCACGCTCGAGCAGATCGCCGCGACCACCGGCGGCAAGGCCTTCCTCGCCTCCGACGGCGAGGCGCTGGGGCAGATCTACGACGAGATCAACCGCATGCAGCCGACCACCTACAAGGTGGCGCGCCACACGGTCTACGCCGAGAAGGCCCACCTGTTCCTGCTCCCGGCGGCGCTGCTGGCCCTGCTCGGCCTGTTGGTGCCGGCCCTGCTGGCGCGGAGGCTGCCATGATCCGCTGGGGTTCGCCGCAACTCCTCTACCTGCTGCTGGCCGTGCCGGTGCTGCTCGTCCTGCTCGCCGTCGGCGCCTGGCTCAAGCGCCGCGACCTCGCGCGGCTGGCCGACCCGGAGCTGGTCCCGCGCCTGACCGACAGCCGCGAGCCGCGCCTGGCCGCGACCCGCACCACGCTGCTGGTGCTCGGGCTGGTCTTCGCCATCCTCGCCGCGGCGCGGCCGCAGTGGGGCGAGAAGCTCCAGGTCTACAAGGGCCGCGGCATTGACGTGGTCATCGCGCTCGACGCCTCGAAGAGCATGCTGGCCACCGACGTGCGCCCCAGCCGTCTCGCCCGGGCCAAGACCGAGCTGGCCTCGCTGCTCGACCAGCTCAGCACCAACCAGGTCGGCATCGTCGCC
>CAYNPF010000264.1:0-3822 GCA_964398895.1 uncultured bacterium | reverse complement strand
GGATACGCTTGGGCTTGTGGGGCGCGGCGCTCCTGTCGGTCGGCGCGTTCCTGGTCCTGGCCGTGGTCCGGCTCTTCTACCCGTTCGAACTGGAGTGGCTCGAGGGCGCCATCCTGCAGCACGTCGAGCGCCTCGCGGCCGGAACCGCCATCTACGTGCCCCCATCGCTCGACTTCACCGCCTTCTCCTACCCGCCGCTCTACTTCCTCGTGGCGGCGGCGACGAGCCGGGTCGTGGGCGGCGGCTTCCCCGCCTTGCGTCTGGTCTCGCTGCTCGCCTCCCTGGGCAGCCTCGCCCTCGTCTTCTCGATCGTGCGCCGCTCCGGCGGTCGTACGCTGCCGGCGGCCGTGGCGGCCGGGTTGTTCGCCGCCACGTACGGGATCAGCGGGTTCTGGTTCGACCTGGCACGCGTGGACGCGCTGGCGCTCTTCCTCCTCCTGTTCGGCGTGCGGCTCCTCTGGCGGCCCGGCGGCCGGATCGCCGCGGTGGCCGCGGGGCTGGCCTTCGCGGCGTCGTTCCTGACCAAGCAGACGGCCATCGTCTGCGTCGTGCCGATCGTCATCGCCCTGGCGGCGGCCCGCCGGCGCCAGGCCCGCTGGTTGACCGCGACTCTGCTCGTGACGCTCGTCGTCGCCACCGTGGCCCTCGACTCGCTCAGCGACGGCTGGTTCTCCTACTACGTCTTCCGCGTGCGCGGCGGCATCGTGTGGGGGAGCATCCACTGGGCCGGCCTCATCTCGTTCTGGACACGGGACCTCGCCGCGCCGCTCGGCATCGCCATGGCCCTGGGGCTCCTCTACGTGCTCCAACGCCTGCCCCGCTGGCGCGGGGAGGTCGAGGGCGTGCAGCTCGCGCTCTTGGGCGGGATGATCCTCGGCTCGTGGGCCTGCCGCCTCGAGCCCTGCGTCTTCGTCAATGGGAACATCCCGGCGCACGCCGCTCTCGCGATCCTGGCCGGGCTGGGCCTGGCCGAGGCGCCCCGGCCGTCCGCGGCCGGCGCCCCGCGCGGCCAGGTGCTGGCGGCGACCGCGCTCGGTTTCGCCGTGCTGCTGCAGTTCGCCGGTCTCGGCTACCAGCCGGCCGACGCATTGCCGCGGCCGGGGGACCGACGCGCCGGCGAGGAGTTCGTGGCGCGCCTGCGTGCCACCGGGGCGCGTGTCTTCGTGCCGCAGCACCCGTACCTGCTCGAGCGGGCGGGCCTGCCCACGCACGCCCACGCCGGCTGCATGGACGACGTGGTGCGCGGCGATGCGTCGGGCTGGGGCCGCTCCCTGACCGCGGCGATGGACCGGGCGGTGCGGGAGCGGCGCTACGCAGTCGCCGTGCTCGACAACGGCTGGCTGCGGACCGAGGTCGAGCGGGGCTACGTCCTGGCCGGCCACGTCTTTGCCGACCCGCGGCGCTTCCGCACCGTGTCGGGCACGCGCGTGGGGCCGAGCGCCGTCTACGTGCCGCGCCCGCCGGGTCCCGCCCCGGCCGCCGTCGCGACCGGGCCTGGCCCGGCGGGTCGCCTGATCGGGTGCGAGTGACGATTCCGTCCCGCGCGCCTCAGCGGGACATCGTCACCTGTGTGTACCAGCCGCGCGTCGCCGCCGGCACGAACCGCGGCGACAGCGTCCCATCCTCGTCGTAGTCCATGTAGCCGCCGGCGGCGTAGCGCACGTCGAGCAGGTTGGTCACCCGCAGCGAGACCTCCGCCCGCGCATCGTCCCCGACCGGCCGGCTCCAGGCCAGCCGCGCGTTCAGCACCGTGTGCGGGCCGATGCTGGCGGTCATGTCCTCGGTGTTGTCGAGGTACATGCGACCGGCGTGCTGCAGCTCCAGCTCGGCGCCGAGGTCGCGCCAGTCCGCGCGGACCGCGAGGTTGGCGAGCACGGCGGGGAAGAGCCCGAGCGTCTTGCCGTCGTAGCTGGCCACGTCGGCAGGCTCGCTGCCCCAGGCCTCGTGGTACTCGACGAAGTGGTCGTCGCTCAGCGTGGCGTTGCCCTCCGCCTCGAGGTGCACGCCGGTCCGCGTCGGTGCCGCCGCCCGCAGGCTCAGCTCGATGCCCTGGTGCACGGAGCGCGCGGCGTTGCCGAGGATCGGGTAGCCGAGGTCGGTGTCGAACTGACCCGCGTAGACCAGCTCGTCGCGGAAGTCCATGCGGAACACGTTCGCGGCCGCCGCCACCCGGCCCGAGCGCCACGTGCCGCCGGCCTCCCAGTCGTTCACCCGCTCCGGGCGGATCAGCGGATCGGCGTAGTGGTTGTGGGCGAGGTCGCGGACGCGGTACAGGGGCACGCTGCCCGGGCCCTCGGCGTCGTAGAGGTCGCGGAACGCCGGCTCGCGCCCCGAAGCGGCCCACGAGGCGAACAGGCTCCAGTGCGGCTGCGGTGCCCAGGTGACGCCGAGGCGCGGCAGGGCGAAGTCGTAGTCCTGGTCGAAGCGGATGCCGTCGAAGGCGTCGCCGCGCATGTGGTAGGCCTGGTGGCGCCAGCCGAGATCGGCCAGCACGGTGAGGCGCTCGTCCGGCCGCCACTCCTCGCGCAGGTAGAGCGCCGCGGACAGCGTGCGCGGGTGGTAGTCGTAGTACTTGTGCCCGGGCTCGGTGCCCGGGGGCAGCCCGTCGCCGGTCACCACCTCACCCCAGTGCCGGCCGTCGTGGGCGCGCAGCTCGCCGCCGACGGTGAGCGTGCCGTGCGGATGATCCAGGCTCAGGCGCGGGATCCAGCCGTAGTGCCGGTTCACCACCGTGCGCCGCCGCACGAGGTCGAAGCGGTCCACGCGCACGCGCCCGAGCGAGTCGCGCACCAGCGCGCCCGAGTCGTCCTGCGCGTAGCGATCGCGCGCGAACAAGGTGGAGTCGCTCGTCCACCACGGGGCCAGCCGGTAGTCGGCCAGCGCGCGACCGGTGCGCTGCTCGTCGTACCAGCCCTTGCCGTCGAACCAGAACAGGGTCTGCGAGGCGGTCAGCCCGCGGCGCGGCGTCCAGGTGTGGACCAGCTCGTAGTGCGGTTCGAAGAAGTGGTCGCGCTCGTTGGCGTAGGTGATGGGGTTGGCGCGGCGGTCGCGGCCGGCGTCGCCGGTGATCCCCCCCTCGAGATTCGCGCGCGGCACGCCGAGGTAGGCGAGGTGCGTCTCCTCGGGCCCGCCGTAGAGGTTGAGCCGCACGGCGTGATGCTCCGTGAGGCGGCGGGCCGAGAGCGCGTAGGACCACAGCTTCGACCACGAGTGCTCGCGGTAGCCCTGGGTCTCGACGCGCGAGTAGCGGCCGTAGGTGCTCCAGCCGCCGGGCAGCCGCCCGGACTCGCTCTCGAGCATGAGCCGCTTGGTCTCCCACGAACCGTAGCCGATCGTCGCGGTGGCCGACGGGCTCTCGCGGAACGGCGCGGTCTCGAGCGCGACCGTGCCGCCGAGCGAGGCCCCGCCGTAGAGCGCCGAGCCCACGCCGCGCTGCAGTTGCGCCTCGCCGGTCGAGGCCATCAGGTCGGGATGATCAATCCACCAGACCTCGTGCGATTCGGGGTCGTTCAGCGGCACGCCGTTCACCAGCACGCTGATCCGGCGCTGCGGGAAGCCGCGCACCGAGAGGTAGGAGTAGCCGATGCCGTTGCCGGCGTCCGAGTAGGCGTAGGCCCCGGGCAGCGTGGCCAGCAGCATGGGCGTGTCCTGGCCCACGTTGCGGCGGGTGATCTCGTCGCGGGCCAGCGTGGCGCGGGCGACGGGGGCCCGCTCGTCGAGCCGGGTCGTGCTCACCACGACCTCGGGCAGCGGCACGATGCGGCGCAGGGTGTCCGGGCTCGCGGGCGCGGCGGCGCCGGCCGGGCCGGGCATGAGCAGGGT